>JADZAX010000305.1 GCA_020852405.1 Verrucomicrobiales bacterium | reverse complement strand
TGGTGTCTCTGGGAGTGATCAGAAACTCCCTCCTGAGGTTACCTCAAAAAAGGCCGCTCAGGTGGGCGCATCCACGCCAATGCCGTCCCCTTTTCTGGAGGGCTTCCGATCACGGAATGGGGAGCCCCATCACGTTCACCGGGTTGGACAGCGACACTTTCTTCGGATCCAAGAGGGCGACCACATCCGGCAGGTCATAGTGGCGGAGAACTCCGTGAACCACATTGACTGATTGATCGAAGCTCTCCGGACCCTTCACGATCGGTTCCCACGAGGGGATCATTCCTTGCAAGGAAACGGTGGCAAAAGCCTCCGGCTGAAGCGCGGCGGCATGGAGTGCGGGAATCGTGGCTTCGCCAACCGCCACGAGATGGATCTCCTTGACCGGGGGAAACGGGAGGGTTCCGCTCCGGAGGCCCTGCAGCCAGCTCTCCAAGTCCTCCGTCCGCATTCCCACGTAGCTTTTGCCCATCAGGTAGGCCGTCAGGATCTCAAGGTTGTCCCGGCCAAAGCGTCCGGCGCCGAACGCTTTGCGGCGCAATCCGGTCTCCGTCTCGCCGATCCCCCGCAGTTCGGCGGAGACAACGGTGTGTCCCTGTTTCACAAGGGCTTCAATGGGGCCGCCCGGAGCGGCATCCTCTGTCATGCTGCGGCCATGGAGGTAGAGCGTGTAGGCTCCCGAGGGCTGCTGGGGGACGAAAGCCAAGGCCGGAAGGCGAAGTCCGGGAGCCACCTCCAGAGTCAGCTTGTGGATCGTGGTGTCGCCCCGGAGTGCGGCGGTGCCGACGACTTTCGTGTTGGGCGGAGCCGGGGTCGGTTCCGCCGCGCCGATGACCTTCCGGATGATGCGGCGTTTTCCAGCCGGATCGAGGGCGGTCCAAGGTTGGGTGCGGGAGGCTTTCAGTGCGACGGCGAGATCAGAGTTGATTTGAAAAACGGACCGTTCCCCCGGCAGGAGGAGAACCTGTCCTGCGGGAGTGCATTGGAGATCCTGGGCGGTCCAGTCCGGCTCGTTGTAGGCCCGGAGTTGCTCGTCGGTCAGCGTGTCGGGAAGGCTCTTCACTTCGCGGACGACGACATCTTTGTCCAGCAGCCAGCGGCTCATGAACCGCGTCACCGCCTCGCGAAGTTGGATCGTGAACCCGTGGGGGGCATCCGGCGCGGCGAGGTCGATGCTTTCGGGATGCCCGAGCTGCGAGTAAAAGCGTTTTGCTTCCCCGAACAACTGCCAGGTGCCGCCAAAGTCGAACGTGGCGTCCCGGGTGCCGGCGCAGATCAGCGTGGGTTTCGGGGCGCGCATGATGCAGTAGTCCGCTTCATCCATGCCGAAGGCGATCTGGCCGAAGATGTTTTGCTCACCGTCCTGTGGGCCTTTGGTTTCGATGAGACGTTGGAAAGTGGTCAGGTAGCACCCCGGGGCGGCGGCGGCAATGCGGTCATCCAATGCCATGAGGTAAGCCGTCTCGGTGCCTCCGCCGGAGTTGCCCGTGCAGCCGATCTTGTCGGGCCGGATGTCGGGCCGGCTTTGGAGGTAGTCGATGATTCTCATCCCGTCCCAGAGGCGGTATTGGGCCACATTTCCTCCGAGCAGGGCGCAGCCGAGGCCCATCATGGTGTGCTCGGTGGTGCACATCAACCGGACGTAGGGGTGCGGCGTCGACACGTGCGGGGCATCGTCGAAAACACTGCGTTCCTGCGTCCGGTCCAGTATCTGATAACGCTCTCCCTGACCGATGGGATCGTAACAGAGGGCCGCCATGCCGTGTTTTGCGAGGAGAATGGAAGCTCGTTGATACTGGCCGACGGCTTTTCCGTCATGGCTGTGTCCGCAGGGCACCAACACTGCCGGCCAGGGAGGCGGCGTCTCCGGGAGGTAGAGATTCCCGGTGACATGAAAGCCGGGGCGGCTCTCGAGGAGGATTTTTTCGACCCGATAACCGTTGCCTTGCAACGTTCCGACGACCACAGGATTCAGTGGGGTGCGTTCGGGGAGATGGCCGATCCGGTCCAGAAAAAAACGTCGCCGTTCCTCCTGCCAGGCCCGGCAGGAAGCTTCGCTCTTCAGGGTTGTCTCAAATGCCGCGCGTCGTTGGGCGACCATCTGGTCGAATTCGGATTTGAGCCAGATTTCCAAATGCTGATCGGCGGGAAGTCCTGATTGGGCGGGATGGAGCACTCCCAGTGCGTCGGTTCCCTGGCCGTCGGCAGGAAAGGGGAAGAGCACCAGGAAAACGAGTAAGGAGTAACAGCGCATGGGAATCTGACCGGTGGTGGGGAAGGCGGGGGAGTTCAGTATAAACGGGAAATGATGCCCCGGGCAGGCGTATCCATGCCAAATTTTCACTGGTATCAGCCCCGAGGTTGGCTTGCCGCGGCCGTCCGATGGTCAGGAGGGTTCTGAAGAAATCCCCGGATCTGAAGGCTGGCGGAATTCCGTGTCGTGACAACCGCCCCGGTCCGGCTAAATTGCCCGGTTTGCCGCCCTGAGATGAACCGACGCTTTTGTTGCCTCCTGCTTACGCTTTGCAGCTCCGTCCTTGCGCCCGGAGCGGAGCCGGTCGTTGCTGCGAAGCCTGCGGAGATGCCGTTTCTGGAACAGCACTGCCTCAAGTGCCACAACGACCAAAAGCAGAAGGGCGATTTCCGTCTGGACGCGCTGTCGCGCGACTTCACCGATCTCCAGGCTTCGCAAAAATGGGCTGAGGTGATGTTCCGCATCAATGCCGGTGAAATGCCGCCCGAGGAGGAAAAGCAACCCTCCTCGTCCGAGATCGGGGGCATCGTGGATTGGATTGCGGGGAATCTCAAAGGCGGGGAATCCGCGCGCATGGCCAGCCGGGGGCCGGTGGCCCATTACCGTCTGAGCCGTGATGAATACGCGGACACCGTGTACGACCTGCTCGGCGTCCGCTACGATGTCAGAGCTCCCGGAGCTTTCAACGAGGATCCCCGTTGGCACGGGTTTGAGCGGGTGGGCTCGATGTTGTCTCTCTCCCCCTCACACATCGACCGCTACTTCAAAGCCGCTGAAACGGTCCTGGCGCGCGCCTTTCCAAGCCAACCAAGCAAGGAGGGGAAGTTTTTCGCCGACGCCATCCTGATGCGGCACCATCAGGAGCGGAAGAAACTTGAGGAGAGGGGCATCGCCGGCCAGATCCGCGCCCATGTCTGGCCGGGAGGGAGTGTCTCCGGTCTCCGGACCTGGTGGTTCGGCGCTCTCAAGGAGTCCGGCCTCTACCGGGCTCGCATCAAACTGAGCGGCCTGCCGGGTTTCGATGGCCGCGCGCCCCATCTCTCCGTCTGGGACAACAAATTGAAACAGTCGATTTTCGACGAAGACATCCTCGCCCCGGAGGACCAGCCCGTGATCGTCGAGTTCGAGACGTTTCTGTCCCTGCCGATGGAATTGGAATTCCGCAATGAAGTCCCGGGGGCGTTCAGCACGGTCGGCAACCACACCCTGAACGTGACCGGGGCCGGTGGCACCTATTTCACGGGCACCAAGGACCGGGGCACGATCAACCCCACCGGGTACAAGCTCTTCGATGACGATGGGCACGCGCTTTATCCGATGCTGATCGTGGATTCGGTGGAGTGGGAAGGCCCAATCGTTACCGCGGAGGATCTCAAGAAAAGGGAAGGACTGATCCCCCTGACCGACGGGGATTTCTCGGAAGCCGCCGCGTGTTTGCGGCGCTTTGCCGACCGTGCCTGGAGGCGTCCTGCAACGGATGCCGAAGTGGCGCGGTATCTCAAGATTGTGGAAAGCGAACTGGCGTCGGGAGAAAAGTTCCGCTCCGCCTTCCTCGCCGCCATGAGTGGCATCATGGCCTCCAACCACTTCTGCCATTTGGTGGAAGGGTCCGCCAGTGAGCGACGCGACCGGGTCAATGATTGGGAACTCGCTTCCAGGCTTTCCTATTTCCTGTGGGGATCGATGCCGGACGATGCGCTGTTTTCCGCCGCGGCGGAAGGGACGCTGCATGAGCCGGACCGGTTGCGGGCCCAACTGTCCCGCATGCTCGGTGATCCCAAGGCCGGTCGATTCTGCCGGGCCTTCCCGCAGCAGTGGCTTCAACTCCACCGGATCGGCATGGTCCCTCCCGATCCCAAGCTCTACCCGGGTTATGATCTCTGGCTGGAGAAAAGCATGGGACTTGAAGCCACCGCGTTCTTCTCCGAGGTCTTCGCCAAAAACCTGTCCTTGCGCGAGTTCCTCGATTCGGACTGGGCGATGGTCAATCCGAGACTGGCCCAGCACTATGGGTTGCCACCACTCCGGGAGTCCGGGTTCCAGCGAGTCTCCCTCCGACCGGAAGACCACCGGGGAGGTCTGCTGACCCAGGCCGGAGTGCTCATGCTGACTTCGGATGGCACGCGGCACCGTCCGGTCCACC
>JADZAX010000304.1 GCA_020852405.1 Verrucomicrobiales bacterium | reverse complement strand
CAAGCTGACCCGGCGCGATCCCCGGGGGCTGTCCGCCCGCGCCAAGTTCATCGGCCAGACCCTGGTGGCGCTACCATGAAGAAAATCGAAGCCGAGGGCATTGCCGCCCGCCACGCCCGCCATGCGGCTCTCAATGCCCTGGTGCATGAATGGGTGACGGCGAATGGCTTTGAGTTCTTCGCTCCCGAAGGCTTCCGTTCGGTCTCCCTGACCTGTGTCGCCAACAATCGTGGCATTGATGTCGCGAAGCTGACTTCCCTGCTCAAATCGAAACATGCTCTCGCGATTGACGGAGGCTACGGAAAAATCAAGGGCAAGACCTTCCGCCTTTCCAACATGGGGGACGAAACCGAAGCCACGATCCGCCATCTCTTGGCTTGTTTGGACGATGTGCTGCCAGAGGTCTGTTGATCCGGATCTCCCGCAGTAAGCTGGCAGACTCTTCGGATGGCGCTTTCATTACGGAAATCCAAAATTTTTCCATTCCAACGGTTGCGGTCGCTTGCCGGAATGCCAGTTATGGTGTTGGTTCCGCGATGCTCGCCCCTCCTTTTCTGAGACTGTTGCGCCCAGGTCTGACCTGGGTATCGGTGCTCATCGGGGGCTGGGTCAGCCATGCGCAGGATGTGGAGGTCTCCACGAACCCGACTCCGGAATTTTCCGTGATCCGTGGGGCTTTCCAGACGGGGATTGTCGATCCTCTGGTCTTTCCACAAAGCCGGGTCCGACTCCCCCAGCCACCGGTGTCTGGCACGGCGACCGCTCCCGCAGGTCCGGGCGCCCCGGACATCGTACCGGACGCGCTGGGTGTAACCAGCGCGTCTGGTTTTTCTGATCTCCGGGATACGGTGGAATGCCGACTCCTCGGTGTTTGGATGGGACCGATGACAGGCTTGGACAACCGGGAAGTCTACGCTGTGCCGACCAACCGGGGGTTCACCGCCATGGGACCACACCCTCTTGCCAACAGTCAGGATGCCTTCGGCTTTCCTTTGTTTCAGGGCTATCTGCGAGAGAACGGATTGCCCGTGTTCCGCTACCTCTGGGGCAAGCTGGCGATCACTGAAACAATTCTGCCACCGATGGGAGGTCCTGATGGGCCCCGATTCAAGATCCGGTATCAAATCCAGAAGGGCAGCAGCAGCCTCCTCATCGAAATTCCCGAAGCCCTGCGGCCGGGCATCCAACCCAGCGCCGGGGAGTGGGATGGCAACCGGCTCAAGTTGAGCCCCAAAGAGGCCGCCGATTTCACCCTCAGCTTCCCACTGATCCCCCCCGGTGCGGCCGCTCCTCCCCAGGCGCCGGCTCCCGCCGTCTCAGCCCCTCCCATCCCCCCTCCGTGATGCTGCGCCGGATTTTATCGATTTTCGTCTACCTGGCCGTGCATGGTACGGTCTTGGCTGCACCTCCGGAAGTGGCGCGCCTCGCTGTGACCGGACTGGAAAACCAATCCGTGACAGCGGTTGATTGGGCACCGGACGGCAACCTTGCCCTGGCCGGCCCCGCCGGACTCTGGCTCGGCAAGTCCGCGCCCACCGGCGGACATATCTGGCAGACCTACTGGCATGATGGACTGAACCGGCCGGGGGCGGTCCTATTGCAGGATGACAAGGCCACTCTGGTACTCCAGACCGCGGAGTTGTCCCGGCTGATCGATTGGAATGCCGACGGCACAGGAGACCTCTCGGAGGTGGTCTCGTCTTCATGGGGACTGAACGTCGGGCCGCCGGATCAGGGAACAGCGCCGCGGGCCCTCTTCCGACGCGATGGCAGCACCCTTCTGGCGTTCGCGTCCGCAGCCGGAAACTGGGCCCAGCGAAACCCGGTGCCACTGCCCCCCAAAGATGAACATTTCACCTGGATCCCCCGCTGGGCTGGGTGCCTGGTCCTGCTCGCCAAAGATGGCCGGACCACTTCCGTGGTGGCCGCAGGTTTCAGCCAGGTGACCGCTCTGGCCTCCGGACCGGAGGGGCAGGTGTTCGTGCTCGACGCCCACAGCCCCTGGGGAGCCCCCGCAGTTTACCAACTGGAAGTGAACGCTTGGTATGGGAATCCAGAGAGCCTGTCCCAGTTGCCCCCGCCAGCGACTGCCAAAGGAAAAACCAAGTCGACACAAGCCAAAGCGGCACCCGGTCCCCCGTCCGCCCAATTCCCTCTCGCTCTGCTGCCGCCTTCAGTCTGCGAACATCCCTCTTCGCTCGCTTGGGTGAGATTGCCAGGATCCGGTCCCAATGGTGACCTCATCATTGGAGATGCGTCAGGAGGCAGACTCGCCAGAGTCCGCCTGTATGGAGAAGGGGATCATCTAAAGGGATGCGCGGGCCCGTGGCTTTCTTCCTCCGAACTGGCCCCCGGAATCAACGCTTTGGCCCCATCTCCCGATGGCGCTTCGCTGCTGGCAGGGCTCAAATCCGGGGCCGGCGTCGTCCTGCCAACGGAGCCGGCCGCGTTCCACCTCACCGAGCTGGAGATCCGGGACGGATGGCTGGAATGCCACTTTAGCAGCCCTCTTGCGCAGGAGGTTATAGACAAGGCCGGAGATTGGCCGCTTGCCCAATGGCCCCTTGTTCCCGGACGCAATCCCGGAGAGCCTCAATTGGTGCGATCGGTCCGCCACATCATCGAACCGGAAGGCACCGGCGTCTCCTTTCTCCTGCCTCCCGGCATGCCTCCGCAGGCATTGCTGGCAGTGGATTTTCGTTCCCTGCGCTCGGGCAGTGGTGACCGCCTCCAGGTGAGTCAGTTTTTTCTGTCGGCTCAATTCACTGAGCCCGCCCGGACCGCCCCCACTCCAGCCCCTGGAGCGGATTCCGCCAAGAAGCCTTGAAGGGAAGAAACCCGGCTTTCAGAGCGAGAAAGTGACCGCAGCGGTTGCTTTCCCCAGTAAGCCACCCGGACAGGCCCCGGGAGCTGATCAAACCTCGTGCCCTCTCCCTGTCAGTTTGGCTTGACGATTTCGGGCTTCTTTTCGTAGGATGATTCCGCGGATTCACCTATTCCGACCTGTTTCAACTGCAACAGGCAACAACACTTTCTGAGAAACGATCCAGTCAAACTGGCAAAACTCCGGCAAAACTCCCCAGGATTGGTTTTCCCTCCAACCGATCGATCCCCTGCCGATTCCGGCAAACTCATGAATGTTTCAGAGCAGAAGAAAACCCGGATTTTGGTGGTGGATGACACCAAAGTGAACCGGACCATTCTGGAAGCGCGGCTGAAGGAGGAGGGATATGAAGTGACCTGCGCCCCGGACGGCCGCATTGCCTTGGAACTGCTTGGCTTGGCCCAGGAGAGCCCCTCCCCCAATCTGGATGACTATGGAGCCATTCTTCTGGATATCATGATGCCGGAAATCGATGGTCTGGAGGTGCTCAGAAAAGTCCGGGAACGGTTTTCATCACTGGAACTTCCCGTGATCATGGCCACCGCAAAAAACGAGTCGGTCGATATCGTGGAAGCGCTCCGCGCCGGAGCCAATGATTATGTGACCAAACCGACCGACATGGGAGTTCTCAAAGCGAGGCTGGAGACCCACCTCAAGTTGCGGCATTACCACGCCGATCTGCGCCGGGCCCATCACTCCCTCGTGAGCGCTGCCCGCGCCGAATCCATCGCTCACCTTGCCGCCGGTGTCGCCCATGAGATCCGCAACCCTCTGGCCCAAATCCGGATGGCGGCCCCTCCTCTTAGAAAACTGGTAGGAGACGACCCCGGAGGACGCGTTCTTCTGGACGTGCTGGAGAACGCAGTGGACCGGGCGGATCAGGTGGTGGCCCGCCTCATGGAGACTTCCAAAGATGAAGCGCTCCAGGTGGTTCCCACCGACTTGAATACTTTGGTCACCTGGAGCGCGACCGTTTTGGAAGCCGAATTGGAGAGCCATGGTATCCAATGCGAACTTCGCCTCGCCAAGGATCTGCCGAATGCCCGATTGTCCCCTCCCGAAATGCAGCAGGCCTTGATTCAAGTGATTCTCAATGCCTCGCAGGCGACCGAACCCGGAGGCACCGTCACGGTCACAACCAGGTCGCGCATCCTGGAGTCTTCCCCACCCGTCGACTCCCGCAGCGGCAACCGGCTGCGGAAGGGTGATCTGGTAGAAGAGGTTGTGATCGAGGACAATGGCCCCGGAGTTTCGGAAGACAAAATCGGAGCCATCTTTGATCCCTTTTTCACCACCAAACCCACCGGAGCGGCCCTCGGGCTTGGACTGACCCTCGTCCGCAAATTCATGTCTCTCCAGGGCGGTCACGTCACCGTGGCCAACCGGATGGATGTTCGCGGATTGCGGGTGACTCTGACGGTGGCCGCGGCCCGGAATCTTCGCACCCATGTTTAGCTGAAAGGCAGGTCACCACCATGCCGAATTCTCCAGACGAACCTACCATCGCCAGCCCGGAGCCGTTCGGATCTAAGTCCGGAGACCTCGCAGGGCCCGTCGTCCCGGTCGCCCCTCAAGAGAGTTCCCCGGTTTTGGTCACCGAGGAAATCATCCGCGCCCTGGCCGCAAGTGAGGAGCGCTATGCCCTGGCGGTGCGGGGCAGCAACGACGGCATATGGGACTGGGACTTGTCCTCCGGCATAGTCGAATACTCCCCAAGGTTCAAAGAATTGCTGGGATACCGGGACCATGAAATGGCCAACCTATTTGTGGAGTTTTCCTCGAAGCTGCACCCGGAGGATGAGTCAGCAACCACCGCCGCTATCAACGCCCATCTGGCTCAAGGGACACCGTATGATGTCGAATACCGGTTGATGCACCGGGATGGATCCTACCGATGGTTTCGGGCACGCGGTTTGGCGGTGCGCAACGCCGAAGGTGCCCCCACCCGGATGGCCGGATCGATCACCGATGTGACGGACCGCAAGGCGGCGGAGGAAAAGCTGAACCTGATCTCCAACCGACTCATCCTGGCAACCCAGGCGGGAGCCATCGGCATCTGGGACTTCGACACCGTGGCCAACACCTTGGTTTGGGACGAACAAATGTACCGCCTCTATGGCATTACGGAGGATTCCTTTTCCGGAGCCTATGAGGCCTGGGAGCAAGGACTGCATCCAGAGGATCTGACACGCGAAAGGGAAAAAATCCAAAGGGCTCTCCGCGGGGAAGGCGATTTCGACTCCGAATTCCGGGTGCTCTGGCCCGACCATACCATCCATTACATCAAGGCGAATGGAATCGTGCAACGGGACGCCTCCGGACGACCGCTTCGCATGATCGGAACGAACTGGGATATCACAGAGCGCCGCAAAGCAGAGGACGATCTGCGCATCGCCAAGCGCAATGCTGAAGCGGGGGCCCGCGCCAAAAGCGAATTCCTCGCCAACATGAGCCATGAGATTCGGACGCCGATGAACGGGATCATCGGAATGGCCGAACTGCTAAGTGACACGAAGCTCAGCCCAACCCAGCGGGAGTATCTGTCAATCGTCAGGAACTCGGCGGATTCCCTGCTTTCCATTCTCAACGACATTCTGGATTTCTCCAAAATCGAGGCCGGCAGGATGACGTTGGACCGGCATCCGTTTCACCTCCGGGACAGTGTGGGAGACACCCTGCAGGCCCTGTCGGTGAGGGCGGAGGACAAACAACTGGAGTTGGCCTACCGGATTGAACCGGAGGCGCCGGACTATTTGCGGGGAGACTCCGGGCGCCTTCAACAGATTCTGAACAACTTGGTGGGAAATGCGATCAAGTTTACCCAGACAGGGGAAGTCGTGGTGACGGTGAAAGTGGAATCAAGGTCCCACGACCAGGTTTCCCTTCATTTCCTCGTGAGTGACACCGGAATCGGGATTCAGCCAGACAAGCTTGCGGTGATTTTTGAATCCTTCACCCAAGCCGAATCATCGACCACCCGGCGCTTCGGAGGCACCGGATTGGGGCTTTCCATCGCAGGACAATTGGTCAGCCTTATGAACGGCAAACTCTGGGTCGAGAGCACACCGGGCGTGGGCAGCACCTTTCACTTCACCGCTGTGGCCGGCATCGAGGCGATTCCGGAGGGTGCCACCACTCCCATCCTGGACGGCCTGTGCGGGCTCCGGATCCTCGTCATCGATGATCATGCCACGAATCTGAGCATTTTGGAGGAAATGCTCCTGAGCTGGGAGATGTGCCCCACTCTTACCCCGGGTGGGGCCGAAGCCCTGGAATGGATCATCGGATCTTCCCTGGAAAACCGTTTCGATCTGGTTCTCACAGATTACATGATGCCGGGGATGGATGGCCTCAAAACTGCCGAGGCGATCCAGAATCTGCTCGAAGGTGACGCTCCGCCGGTGATCCTGCTGTCGTCGGCAGGGGCTTTGCCGGAGATTGAAGACCATCTCGAACGGGGCCTCATCGTGCGAAGGATCACGAAGCCCGCCAAGCCTTCCGACCTGCTTGATGCCATCACCGAGATTTTCTGCAACCCTTCCCGGACTCCCAGCCACCCATCTCCCGCAATCCCCCCCCGGCCACAGCATGTTCCCCAAATGAAGGTGCTGATCGCCGAAGATGGCCGGGTCAACCAAATGGTGGCCGCGAATCTCCTCGAAAACAGAGGCCATGAGGTCACTCTCGTGGAGAATGGACGGGAAGCACTGGCCATGATCCGGCGGCGGGACTTCGACGCCGTCCTCATGGACATCCAGATGCCGGAGATGAACGGCCATGAAGCGACTGCGGCCATCCGCGATTGGGAGGCTTTGCACGGCGGCCATCTGATTGTCATCGCCATGACCGCGAATGCCATGCGCGGAGACAGAGAGGAGTGCCTGGCCGCGGGGATGGATGACTATGTGGCCAAGCCGTTCCGGGCAGCCGAACTGTTTTGCACCTTGGAGAAATACGCCCCGCGATCAGCCGACGAGGCGGTCCCCGCAAATCGGGTTTCTGCGGACTCTGCAAAACGGGTGTTTCCTGCCTTCGATGAAACCGAATTTCATCAAATGGTGGGGTCTCCGGAGCTGATTCCCGTCATCGTCGATCTGTTTGTTAAAGAAAGCGGGATCCACCTCAACGCAGCGCGGGAGGCTTTAAAATCCATGGATGCAAAGGCTTTTTACCCGGCCGTGCACTCATTGAGGGGTCTGATTGGCAATTTTGCCGCCCGAAGGGCCTCCGTCCTGGCAAACAAGCTGGATGAGTTGGCGCGCAACGAACGATTGCAGGAAGCAGCGGAACACTTGGAATCCCTTTCCTGCGAAATCGACCAACTTCAATTGGAACTGCATCAACTGGTCGCCAGAATGGGATCATCCCCCGCCCTACCGGAACCGACCATCGATCCAATCTGAAAGACTCGACCCTACCGGCGTTTGCGATAGATTCTCACGCCAGAGCTCACTTACTTGAGCTCGACTTTCACCGTCCCAATCTTGCCATCAAATTTGAATGGACGTCGCTCAAAATAGTCGCGGGACACGGGAGAGCCGAGGTCAACGCCAACGTCGAAGGATTCGCTTGCGGTAAAGGCCGCAGGAACGGTCATCTTCACTGTGGTACGGGCAGCTTCCTTGCCATCCACGGTGATGATGATGTCGGCAGGCGCCCCTGGTCTTGGGGCCTTGAGCCGGGTATCGACGACAATGGTGTGGTTACCGGGAGAAAGTTTTTCCGCGGACCGCGCGATCGACCGGTCAATGATCATAAGGTTGTATTCGAAGACTAGTTGACCCTTGTCCAGGTAACAGGTCAGCCCGCCACCTGAGCCGCCCAGGGCGTAGAGCACGCCGCTGGATTCCTTGTTGAGTTCAGCCTCG
Organism: Verrucomicrobiales bacterium; assembly: GCA_020852405.1. Classification (GTDB taxonomy): domain Bacteria; phylum Verrucomicrobiota; class Verrucomicrobiia; order Verrucomicrobiales; family DEV007; genus JACKQE01. Next base: position 7,583 of record JADZAX010000304.1, on the reverse strand, counting down.
ATGGTAACGGTGTTGCTGTGGTTGCCCACACCTGGGGCGGCAAACTCAGGCATGCGGGTGGTGGTATCATCAAAGGTCCAGCTTGTGTACGGAGTCCGAAGTCGGTCCTCAGGGTGGATGCGCAGCCAAATGCCGGCCCCGATGGGGAATACTTTGTTCTCCTTCGCTTGTTCGAGAAAGAGTTTCTTCATGCTAGCGAGTTTGTCCGGCATTTTCTTCGCGAGATCGTGCATCTGGGAGAAGTCCTTGGTGAGGTCGTAGAGTTCCCAGGTATCCTTCGCGGAATCCCACTCGTCGAGGCCAGGTTGCGCGTTGAGCCATGGGACGAGCGGTCCGAAAGTGCAGGCATACCATCCATCCTGATAGATGCCGTCACTTCCGTTGTTGTCGAAATACTGGACGTGCTTGTTTTCCGGAGCCAAGGAATTGGTGAAGCTGGCGGCCATGCTCACACCGTCGATGGGATCCTGAGGGAACCCGTTCACCTCCTTCGGTGGAGTGATGCCGAGCACGTCGTATATCGTGGGCACGATGTCGTTGACGTGATAGAACTGGGAACGCGGTTTTTTGTCCGGCGTGATATTCTTGGGCCACGAAACGACAAGAGGATTGCGGGTGCCGCCAAAGTGCGCGGCTACGAGTTTTGTCGAGCGGAACGGTGTGCTGCCAGCCCAGGCCCAGCCGGCGTGATACATGTTGTCGGTCAGCGATCCGCCGAGGGACTTGAGGCCGCCGAGTTCGTCGAGCGCCTTTATCTGTTGGGAAATGGTGTTGGGTATTTGATTCTGCGCGAGCAGTTCGCTGATGGAGCCGTTCTGGCCTTCGGCGGAGGACCCGTTGTCGCCCCAGATGCAGAAAATAAGTGTGTTGTCGCGTTGTCCGGTTTGATCCAGGAAGTCGACGAGTTTGCCCATTTGGGCGTCAGTGTGCTCACAGAAACCGGCGTAGAGCTCCATTAGTCGGAGTTGGAAGGCGCGCTCGGCTTCCGGGATGCTGTCCCACGCGGGCATCGTGGGATCGCGCGGAGTAAGTTCGGTGTCGGCAGGGATCCAACCAAGGGCTTTTTGGCGGGCGAAAACTTCTTCGCGAAGCTTGTCCCAACCTTGGTCGAACTGGCCCTTGTATTTGTCCGCCCATGGCTGCGCGACATGGTGGGGGCCGTGGACGCCACCGGGAGCCCAATACATGAAAAAGGGCTTGTCAGGAGCGAAGGAACGGTGCTTTTTCAACCACGCAATGCCTTTGTCCGCCATGTCATCGGTGAGATGATACGTCTCGCTGTGCGGCGGTTCGATGGGCGTGGTGTCGTTCACCAGTCGAGGCTCCCACTGCGAGGTTTCCCCGGCAAGAAACCCATAAAAGTGCTCGAAGCCATAGCCGGTGGGCCAATAGGTAAAGGGGCCCATGGCGGTCGTCTGGTCGGCGGGCGTGTTGTGCCATTTGCCAAACGCGGAAGTCTTGTAGCCATAGTTTTTCAAGACCTCGGCGAGGGTGGCGGAAGTCTTGGGGATCACGCCGGTGTAGCCGTCCCAATCGACCGCGCGCTCGGCAATGGTGCCGCTGCCGACACGTTGATGGTTGCGGCCGGTCAACAAGGCCGCGCGGGTAGGCGAGCAGATCGAGGTGGTGTGAAACCGATTGTAGCAGATGCCTTGGTCGCCAAGCTTCGAGAGCGTTGGCGTGTGCGCGAATCCGCCAAAGGTGTCCGGCACACCGAAGCCCGCGTCGTCAATCAAAATGATGAGCACATTCGGAGCACTTTTCGGAAGACGCTCCGGTTCCTCGCGCCTTTTGTGGACTGACTCCTGCAAGGTCTGGCCCGCCTTGCTGGCCGAAGGAGTGGGCGGAAAGGGCAGCACCGAGCCGTCATCGGCAGGTGCGGCGAAGGTGATCGCGCTGAATCCGCACAACACAGCGACAAGAGCGGCTTTGGATTTCATGGTCGGAGATTCTTACTTTGTGAGATACTTGATCGTTGTCCTGCCGATGGTGCCGTTGAAAGAGTAGGGCGCTTGGTCGAAGTAATCGAGTGAGACGGGTGAATCGAGATCGGTGCCAATGTCGAAGGTGGCGTTGCTGGTGAAGTGCAGGGACATGGCGGCGGGGACAGTTCCCTTGGCTACTTCATCGCCGTTCACCTTGAGGACTATATCCATCGGGCCGCCGATCTTGGCGGTAAGTTTGGAATCCACTTCGATCCTCACCTTGCCGGTGGGCAGCCTGTTCTTGGATTTGAGCTTGGTGCGCTGAATTTCGAAGAGGTTGAACTCGTAGCACAAGAATCCATCTTTCACGTAGCAGCTGATGCCGCCGGAGAAACCTGCCAGCGCATAGAGCACTCCGTTGGCGTTTTCCGGAACCTCCACTTCCATGGTGACGATACTGCTGTTCTTGCCGAGCTTGGGCGCGGCGGATTCTGGCATGCGGGTAATCGGGGAATCGAAGGTCCATTCGGTGAGTGCGGAGGCGGGAGCGTCCTCGGGGTGGAACATTGCGGTGGACCACAGGCCGCCGCCGATGGGAAGGTTTTTATTTTTTGTCGATTCGACGAGGAAGAGCAGTTTCAGTTCTTCCAGTTTCTTCGGATTCGCGGCGGCGAGGTCGTTCGCCTGACTCCAGTCTTCGTCGATGTTGTAGAGCTCCCACTTGTCCGTAAGCGGCGACCATTCCTTGACGCCCTTCGGCATCCCGCCCACCCATGGTTCTCGCGGGCCGGGCGCACTCGCGAACCAACCGTCGTGATAAATGCCCCGGCTGGCCATGATGTCGAAGAACTGGGTCTTCCGCGTGCCCGGGGCATTTGCATCGGCAAGCGCATAGGCCATGCTGACGCCTGCGATCGGGTCCTGCTCGAAGCCGTTCACTACTTTCGGCGGAGTGATCTTTGTCAGTTCGTAAATCGTCGGCACGATGTCGATGACATGGTGGAATTGCGGGCGCGCTGTGGGATTCGCCTTGATTCGATTGGGCCAGGAAACCGCCATCGGTTGGCGAATGCCGCCGAAATAAGCACCCAGTAGTTTCGTGCCTTGATAAGGAGTGCTGCCCGCCCATGCCCAGCCGGCGTGATACATATTGTCCGTCTTGGGACCACCGAGGGCATCGAGACCGCCGAGTTCATCCAACGCCGCGAGGTGCTGCGAAATCTTGGTCGGAATGCCGTTCTGGGCGAGTTGCTCGCTGATCGTGCCATAGAGGCCCTCCGACGAAGAGCCATTGTCGCCCCAGAGATAAAAGACCAGCGTGTTGTCGAGTTTGCCCTGCTTCTCGATTTCATCAATGACACGGCCGGCGTTGTAGTCGGCGTGTTCGGTGAAGCCGGCGAAGACCTCCATGAGACGACGCTGGAACGGCTTCTCGTCTTCGGGAATCGAATCCCACGAGGCCATCGATTCCGGACGCGGAGTCAATTGCGCGTTCTCCGGGATCCAGCCCTTGGCTTTCGCCCTCGTGAAGACGCGCTCACGATACTTGTCCCAACCGTCGTCGAACTTGCCTTTGTATTTGTCTGCCCATTCCTTCATCACCTGGTGAGGCCCGTGCGACGCGCCCGGTGCCCAATACATGAAGAACGGCTTGTCCGGCGCGTAGGCTTTCTGTTCGCGCAACCAGGTGATGGCATCCGAGGCGATGTCATCGGTGAGGTGGTAACCTTTGGGCAAATGCTCGGTGACGGCGGTGGTGTTGCGCGTCAGGGTAGGTTCGTACTGCGAGGCTTCTCCGGCGAGGAAACCGTAGAAGTATTCGAATCCGTAGCCGGTCGGCCAAAACTCAAACGGCCCCTTGTTTGTGATCTGCTCTTCAGGTGTGTTGTGCCATTTGCCCCAGCATCCGGTGTTGTAGCCATAATTCTTCAGCACCTCGGCAACCGTCGCTGAAGATTTCGGAATGACGCCACTGAAGCCGTCAAAGTCGTTGGCAATCGCCGCAATTTGCCCGTTGCCAACGAACGTGTGATTACGACCCGTGAGCAGCGCCGCGCGCGTGGGAGAGCACATGGCCGTAGAGTGAAACCGGTTGAACGAAACGCCCATCTTCGCCACGCGATTCAGCGTTGGAGTATTGATCTCGCCACCGTAGGTCGAGGGTGTGCCTGGTCCGACATCGTCCATGAGGATGATGAGGATGTTCGGCGCACCATCCTCCAGCCGCTTCGGTTCGACGCGTTTCTTGTATGTGGAATCCTGAATCGTCAGCCCCGGTGTCGAATCGGAGGCAGCGGGTGGAAAGGGCAGGATTTCCTGCGCCCTGAGAGTTGGAGCAAGCAGAGCCGCCACAACACAGAGAACAGGTAGAAAGAGCGATTCAGTGAGATCGATGGGTTTCATTTTTCAGGTTAGTTCGAGTCGGCTGACAACATTTCGGAACGGCTCACTTCGGAAAAAGCATTTTTAGCGTGAAGCGGATCGTGTCCTCCGGTCCGACGGTGGCATCGGCAAGGTCGTGTTCATACTGCAAACTGAACTGAACCGGAAACTCTCCAAACTTCTGCAGCTTCGAGATCTTCACCCCGAGGGGAAGACTGCTCCAGCGGTCGGCTTCCCAGTCCCAGGCAAAACTCATCTCAGAGCTGCCGATAGACCATCCGTTGCCGAGCCCGTAGTTGACGATGGGCTGGATCAAGCTGGCATTGACGTTTTCGCCGCCGATGTTGAACAGGTTCTGGTTGAAAAGGCCCCAGATCAGCTTGTCCTGACGGGCGGTGAATCCGATCGCCGGACCCAGCGCCCACTCGTCCACTCCGCGATCATCGCCTCCGGTCGGCAGCAGCGCGACCGGACCGAGCCCCCAGCGTCCCCAGTCCTCATTGAAGACGACCAAGTCGAAGAGGGTGACGTCAGACAATCCAGAGTCGAGCAGCGGGTGATCGGTGAGAAAGGGAATCGTTGCACGGAAAATGTGACTCATTTCCCCAGTGCGAAAGGGAATAACGGGGCGAAGGACGACGGTGTTCGCACTCTCGTCCCCCGGCAGATGGTCGAAGGATGCGTTGAACCAGTCGGCGATCTGCAGCGACATCAGCGAGGCGGTCGGATCCTCCGCTGCCTGGCCGAGGGATTGCCCTCCCGCTTCGCTTTCCTGAGCGATGCCGGTTCCCGCAAAGAAGCCGAGCATGGTGCATACGGCCGCTAGTTTGGATCGATTCATTTTCATCGGAAGAGAACGGAAATCGGAATGGTGATGGCACGGGTGCTTGGTGCGGGCTATTCCCCCCCTTAAAATTTTAAGACGACCTTCAACCAGACGTAGTCGCCCTGGAGCCGGTTCTTCGTTTCCATTTCATGGAGCCACTTCAGTTCCGTGACCATGTCGAGACCACCCAGCTTTCCGGCGAAGGAGAGAACCGGGCCGAGGCCCGCGGTCCTTCCTTTGAAGTCGCCGAGGAAGGCTCCCGCTCCGCGGTCACCCACCATCTGCTCGTACCAGTAGCCGTTGAGCCCCAACCCGGCGAAGCCCCCGAATATCGGAAAATGTTGGGCCAGGGTGCCATCGACGTGGAATTGGGCTCCGGACTGGTAGTTCGTGTCCTCGTTCTCCGTGTTCAGACTAACTCCGTTGAACAACGAAGCCTCGATGCCGTTCTCCTTTCCGAAATACATCAGTCCGACAGTCGGTTCGAAGGTCCAGAAATTCTTCCCCGTGTTCGCGAGCCGTCCGACCTCGTAGTCGCCGGTGGGCGCGTAGATGCCGAGGCGGGCGCTCGCGTTGAGGTCTTCGCTGAATTGGTAGTTGAACATCAGGGGCATGAGGACGATGTCGCCGAGGGCATCCAAACTGTCCGAGCGATTGATCGGACCCACCTGGGCGCTCACATCCATCGACACCACCGGAATAGTGGCGCTGAGAGCATAGCTCAATCGGTCACTCCCAAGATCCACCGGCGGACGCCAAAGGAAGGTTAGCCCATTGGCCCACGAGCTGGCATTCACCCCCGCGGCATCCAAGCCGGCGATTGGTAGAGGCAGGCTCTTGATGTCGCGAACCCCCTCATAATAAAGCAAATTGTAGCGGACAATAAAAGTTTCCTTCGGGGGAACTGCGTCGATGAAGCTCGACATCGAGCCGGGCAAATAATGGCCGCTTCCGCCCTCTTCCCCGCGCAAAGCGGTGGACAGGGAGCAGACCAGCAGACCAGAAAGAATGCGACTAGTTTTGCTTTTCATAGCATCAGGAAATTGAGATTACGGATTGATAGTGAGCTGAGACTGGCAGATTTAGAATCGCACCGTCCGGAACTGGGTCACCCCATTGACGAAGACCGGCTGGTAGTAGATCCCATTGAAGACATAGTAAGTGACGCCATTCACAACAGCGACAGTGGCCCCCGGGGGGAGGACTGGAACGATCGCGCCAATGGGAGGGGCCACCACCATATAACCCGAAGGCCCCTGCTGATAGTATGTGCCGCCGTAATAGGCATAGGGAGAACTGCCCACATAGACGGTGGTGTAGCCCCGTGGCGGAGCGCTGACCAGCGCTCCCACCGCGGCGCCGGTGATGACCCCGGCGGCGAGGCCGACCCCGAAGCCACTATGGTGGTGGCGATCGATATCGATGTCAATATCGCGGCGCACATGGACATCTCGATTGATATGGGTGTTGCTCCTGACATTGACATTTCGGCGAACACTCAAGTGTCGACCTGCGAATGAGATTTCGACCGAAGCCATCAGCAAGGCAACGATGACAAGAGAGCCGGTGAGGCGACGACAAGGATGGATAATAGTCTTCATGGCAATTGAATGGGTGGAGCAAGGGGTTACTTGGTGACGCTCCCGGCATCCTCAGGTTCGTCGACTTTGATCATGTCAACCTTGATCGAGCCCGCAGGGGGATCGAATGAGAAAACGAAGTCAGGAAGCGGGGTAACGAAATCCCAAGCGGTGAGGATGGCCGTGAACTGCGGCGCACCCTTCTCCAGTTTGTCCGTGATGACCACTTTCCGGATCACCGGAACCGGCCCGGCATCCACCCAAGCTTGCCAATCGATCCCTTCACTCTGAAAGGCAAGATGGTGACAGGTGATCCCGTTGACCGGTTCCACCCCATAATATTGAGCCGCCGAAGCCTTGGCAGCGCCATCGCCGAATGGTTTGCTCACGAGAAGGTCATCGATCGGAAAGTCGATGCCAAATTTCTCCTCCATCGCCAGAATGGTCTCATCGATCGTGCCAGGGGCCTCAGCTGTGCCGTAGAAACCCGTTTTTTGATCGAGCATCGTGACCGATTTGCCATTGTAAAAGAAACTGCGCTTCGGAACCGAAGTCCGGACATCCAACTGAACCCAGGACGGACGCCGCAATTTGACATCCACGATTTTGGTAAATTGCAGCTTCCTGCCATCCTCTTCGACAAAATCTTCCCAAATCTCGGCCGAAACGGAGAATTTCGGAGCTGCGGCAAGGTAAGTGGAGGCTCGTTGGATAATCTCAAGCGCTTTCGGATCGATATTCTTCGAGGGCTCTTCGGCACGCCCTGATCGGGACGCCGGCATTAGTCCCATCAGGAGCAACAGGGCCCCGGCGACAGCTTGGATTGATGTTGGTTTCATAGGTATGTCAATTTTGATTGGCAACTCGGTT
>JADZAX010000303.1 GCA_020852405.1 Verrucomicrobiales bacterium | reverse complement strand
TGGCCGGACAATTATTCGGTCTACACTCACCCCAAAGGAAACCAAGGTCCCTGGGCCGATGTCAGCTTCGACCGTCCTTACGCCAAATATGCCCAGATTTACGAGAACCCCCAATCCATCGGCTCGGGGGAATGGCTTTGCTTTGAGTTTCCCTTCGCCTACTGGCTGGAGGAACAGGGCTACGACGTGACCTACTGCTCCAACAGTGACCTGACAGACCCGGCCCGCGCCACTCCTGGTCGCTACAAGGCGTTTCTCAGTGTCGGGCACGATGAATACTGGGACATCCGGCAGTATGAAAATGTCGTGAAACTGCGCGACAGCGGAACCAACCTGATGTTTTTCTCCGGCAATGCGGTGTGCTGGGTGACACCGCTGACGGATTCCACCGATGGACGTAAGCAACGCATCATGTTCCGCGGAGGTCCCTACGGCGGCGACTACCGGTATGCCACAGCCCGGGAACGGGATGAAGGACCCTTCCCGCATCGAGGACCGGACGAGGGCTACCTCATGGGGGCGCGGAACGTCGACCCGGTGAACGGAGGCGGTGACTGGGTTTGCGCGCAGCCCGATCACTGGATCTTTGAAGGCACAGGGATGCAGAATGGCGACCGTATTCCCGGTCTGATCGGTTGGGAATACCATGGCGATCCGCCGGCGGACATCCCGGGATTGGAGATCGCAGGAGCCGGGACCGCCTTGCAGGGTGGCGTCAATCCCCAGCAGTGGGCGGCGACGATATACCCGGGCCCCAAAGGCAATTTCGTGTTCAATGCCGCGACCATTTTCTGGTGCCAGGACCTGGCCAGCCCCCCGGGACACATGTTGCCCTGGTCCCACTGGTCACGCCCGCATGGACCCGATGCAAGGGTGCAGCGGATCACGGAAAATCTGCTGCGCCGGGCACTGGCTTAGCCATCCCCGGCAACCTCAATCGGCCGCGCCGGTGCTCAAGTAGGATTACTGGATTTGCCAGAGTCCGACTCAGTAGAGCTTCCGCGATCCCGTCACCGTCATCCCAGAAGGGCGGCCACCCGCTCCATCGTCAGAAAATGCCCCACCAAGGGCTGACTGCGGTCCTCCTGACCCTGCTGCCAGGTGGCCAGAACTCCATCCCCGGTGTCGAGTGTGGAAACGTAGCGGCTGCACCCGGTCCCGAAGGGGGAGACAAAGAGCGGTGCTTCGATGGTGATGCTGGCAACAGCAGGGAAGGCATCATCCCAACCGGCCGCGAGCCCCCCAAGTTCCTCGCAGGAGTATCCCCGGGGACGCTTCACAGCGGTGGGATTCTCATCGAGCTGCCGGAGAGATTCACAGCTGTCGTAGAAATAGAGGGACAAGGGAGGCAGTTCGGCAAAGACCCCGATCCGAGGCACCGGAAGACGATTCGTGATCCGGGCCGCGGCGATGTCCCAGACCGGACCCCGGGGAAGCAGATCGTCCGTCACCATCTCGTAGGCATCCTTCCCGGGTGAACGTCGGCAGACCGAAGTCCCGGAGCTGGACCAGGAGAACGGGTGAGTGCAATAGATCAGTCCCAGGCTGCCATCGGCAAAGTCCGTCACGACAGGGTCTTTCACATGCAGGCGCTCCGGGGCGCCGAACGGGACCACCTCCCCCAGCGTGGCCGGATCCAATGAAGCAGCATCCTTTCCGGTCATCCGGTCGATGCTCCAGACTCCGGTGCCAGGTTTCTGGAATGAGGCTAGGCGTTCCGGGTAAACACCTTCTTTTTCCGAAGAAACGAACAATTCGAGACTGCCGTCGGGCTGTCGATGCAAGGCTGAACCCTCAATGGACACGACGGACCTCCCTCCGCAGGCGACATCATTTTTGGTGAAAGCGCGCACTTTCTCGAATTCTCCGACCGGGGAGGAAGCCTGGAAAAGAGCCAACTCCATGCCCCGGGCTCCGGCCCCGGTGCCGACCCGTGAATCCCCTTGCTGACGGTAGCGCCCGCAGAGGAGGAGCGATCCGTCCTCCATCTTGACGACGTTGCCGCCGCCAAACCAAAATCCAGCCGACCGCTGGTGCGGCGCCACCACCACACGGGCCCGGTGCTGGTCGATGAGGGCGGAAGCAAACCGGAGGAGACGATCAGTGAGGTGAGGACGCAGGTTCATGAGATAATCCAACATTCAAACCCCTCAGATGCTTTCGCGATCCCATAACAGAGTGCGATCGTCCTCGCGGATCGACTGGTCATTGATGCTCGCGAAGCGGCGCTGCATGTAGCCCTGTTCATCAAATTCCCAGTTTTCATTGCCATGACTGCGGAACCATTGGCCACTGTCATCGTGCCACTCGTATACAAACCGGACAGCGATCCGGTTGCCGGTGAAAGCCCAGAGGGTTTTCTGGAGGCGGTAATCCAGTTCCCGGGCCCATTTGCGACGCAGAAATTCCACCACCTCCGACCGCCCCCGAAGAAACTCGGCCCGGTTGCGCCATTCGGTGTCCTCGGTGTAGGCCAGGGAGACACGTTCGGGATCGCGCGAATTCCAGGCATCCTCGGCTGCCTGCACTTTCTGCCGGGCGGTCTCTTCGGTGAAGGGTGGAAGGGGTGGTCTGGGATTCATGAAAACTGGCGGGTGGCTTTTCATCCTACACAGCGAAAACACTCACGACAAGGAGAACGGTCACTCCAGAGTTGTGTCGCGCAAGGCTGCCGCCCGGACCCGGGCCTCGACCACCATTTCCAGAGCAAGCGGTGTCGGTGGATTCCCATAGGCCGCCACCAGATGCAGTGGGACCATGCCGGTGACCGGCAAAAACTTCAGTCCGCCACCGATCGGGTAACCCGGCGCTTCCAGATGCATCCCACAACCAAAGCCCATTCTCACGTATGTCAGCAATGTTTGGTAGGTCGCCACGACGATGTTGGAAGACCAGATCAGTCCCCGCTTCGCGAGTTCCTGTTGGAAAATCGCACTGGGAATCTCATCGGGTGGCAAGGTGATGAGAGGCCTCCGGATCCGTCCCTGTGATCCCCGCGCTTCCTTCACCACATCGGCCCAGGAGGACCAGCCCCAGCTCTCCGGCACGATGAGGCCGACGCGGAGGTCCAGCAGTTCCTCACCCGGCAGACTCTTGGGCATCGGACCGACCAGCACGCTGAACACCAGATCCACCTCGTTACGCTCCAGAAGGGCAAAAGACTCCGAGGCATTGGTGTCGCTGAGGGTCAACCTGAGGGAAGGAACCCGGCCGCGAAGGCGGTCCAATAGCGGGGGCAGGTAGTCCTGCAACACCGTGCCGAAGGCGGCGATCCTAAGATGGGTCGAGGCCTCCTCCCGGATTTCCGACGCAATGTCACTGAGTCGGCGGAAAAATGGTTCCACAAACCTCCAGAGATTCTCCCCGGCCCGGGTAAGGGAAAAAGGACGACGGTGAAACAGGGTGACTCCCAACTCCTGCTCCAAGGCAATCAACTGGGAGCTGATGGCGGGTTGTTGGATGGGATAAGGCATCGAACGGGCGGCCGCGGTGATGCCTCCACAGCGGGCAACATGATAGAACAACTCCAGGTGGTGAACATTCATGGAAATGCCGGAGACCCCAGTTTCATTGATAAAACCAATAGTAGACAATTTATCTTCAATTTTGTCGATCTCAAAATGGGACCAAGATAGGATGAACCAAATCCAACCAACCAGTGCCCGAAATCTGGCAGGCACCCACCGCACCCGTGCTGCCAGAGAAAGTAGGAGCTTGTCGGGAGGGTTCTCTCCAAACACATCATGGAACCACTGGCCATTCTTTTAGCCCTGACCTTAATTCTTGGTCCGACCATCCTGAGCATCGTCGCGTTAACGCGCACTTCGGAACAGCGTCGCAAGCTGGACCGGCTCACGAGGGAACTGGGACGTCTCAAGTCACAACTCCAGCCAAGCACCGATACGGAACCGTCCCCCGTAGCGGCAGCCCAAGAATCAGCAGGGAAGCCACCAGCAGCGGAGGAAGCCCGCAAGCCGACCACCTCACCGCCACCTCTCCCGACGGCACGCCCCCAGTCGGAGCATTCCTCTGCTCAACCTGCCGAAGGGAAAAGGGAACCGGAACCCTCTGTGGTCGCCCTGCCCGGCATGGCCCAGCAGACTGCCGCACCCACGGCCCCGCGTCCCCCGGCCGTCCGTGCGCCCCGCGATCTGGAAACCTTCCTGGGAAAGCAGCTCTTCGCTTGGATCGGCGGCATCGCGCTGTTTTTCGCGATCGCTCTCTTCGTTCAGTATTCCTTCAAAAATGGACTCATCAGCCGTGAGGTGCGAGTGGCGCTGGGCTACCTCACCGGCACCGTGGCCCTGATCGTGGGGATGCGGCTGCCCCGCCCGCGCTACGAAGTCGGCGTGCACACGCTGATCTCAGCAGGATTGCTCATCTGTGGCGCCACGACCTGGACGGCTCACGCCCTCTATGACTTCATCGGACAGGTGCCCGCCTTCCTCCTGCTGGTGCTGATCACCGCAGCGGCTTTCGTCATCGCGGTCCGGTTCCGTTCCCAGACCGTGGCGGTCCTTGGGCTCGTCGCGGGATTCATCACCCCGATCCTCGTTTCAACCGGACAGGACAGCACCCTAGCCCTGTTTCTCTATCTTGGCGTGCTCAATGCCGGTATCATGGCCGTGGTGCTGCGCCGCCCGGACTGGCCTCATTTGCTGGCCCTCGGATGGGGCGGGACGTTGCTGATGCAACTGGGATGGCTCGTCAAGTTCGGTCTAAAACATCCGGTCTGGCACGGATACCTCATCTTTTTCCTCTTCGCCGCTCTCTTCAATACCGCGCTCTGGATCTTGGAACGTCACGGCAGTCCCAAACGAACGGGCACCGGACGCCATTGGACCTTCGTGGCCGCACTGGGATCGGTGGCGTTGGCTTATCTTTTCGGACTGATCTCCATCGCCGCCAAAACAAATCTGGCCGCCTCCGCGCCGGTGTTTTTGGGCTACGTTTTCGCGACAGATGTCATCCTGCTGGCATCCACCTGGTTCCTCGGCCGGGTCTGGCGACTCGCTCCCGTGGTGTTTTCCGGCGCCATCGTGCTGCTCCTCGCGGTTTGGATGGGATCCACTCTGCGAGAGGTGGATCTGGGCTGGGCACTGCTCGCGGCGGTGATTGCCGCAGCCGGACACACCGCCTACCACATCGCCTTTGAACGCCGCCACGGCACCAACCAACCCGGCCCCCTGACCCATCTGGCTCCGACGCTGGCTTTGGCGGCTTTGTTGGTCCCTCTCGGCCAAGCCACGGAAACCCCGATCCTGCTGTGGCTCACGGTCGGCCTGATCGCTCTGGTTTCTCTCGCCGCCGCGGTCTTTTCCGGCTCCACCCTGGCGGTCTGCGGTTCGATTGCCGCCGCCCTCCTTGTTGGAGCGGTCTGGCTGTTGTCGGTCCCGGCGGCCTCTCTTTCGCTCTTTGAGTTTTGGCTCATGAGCGCCGGCTTTGGGGTCCTGTTCTTTGGCGTCAGTGTCTGGTTGGCTCCCAAAATCTTGGCCAAATTGCGGGAATCAGTTCCGGCGACCGAGACTCCTCCGAAGGGTTGGATCGCCGAGTTAACTGATCCCCGCAGTCTGCTCCCGGTGGTCTCGGCGGGATTTCCCTTTTTCCTCGTCTACATCGTGATCGTGAAGCTGCCGATGGCCAATCCTTCACCGTTTTTTGGCGTGCTGTTGGTGCTGTCCCTCCTCATGCTCGGGGTGGTTTCACGGGGCTGGATTCCGGCACTGGCTGCGGTGACGCTCGGCGCGGTGTTCGTGGGGGAAGCGCTCTGGCATTCGCAGTCCTTCGACCCGGCCCACGCGACCGGTCCGTTGCTCTGGTATGCCGGCTTTGGACTGTTGTTCACGGTGTTTCCTTTCCTCTTTTCCGCCACCCTGGGGCCGCGCAGATTCCCGTGGGCGGCGGCGGCCTGCTCTCTGCCGTTGCACTTCCTGCTCATCCACTCTCTGGTGGCGCGGGCTTGGCCGAACAACATGATGGGACTGGTTCCTCTGTTCCATGCCCTGCCTGCGTTCCTGGCGGTGGTGACCCTGGTGCGGCTGCCCGGACTGGATGCGGCAGCCCGCCGGCATCACCTCTCCTTTTTCGGCGGGGCCGCGCTGCTCTTCATCACCCTCGTGTTCCCCATCCAGTTCAACCGGGAATGGATCACGTTGGCCTGGGCCATGGAGGGCGCGGCCCTGCTTTGGCTCTACCGCCGACTTGGGCATCCGGGTCTGCGCTGGGTGGCGGCGGCGCTCTTTGTGGTGGCGTTCCTTCGGTTGTCGATCAATCCCAAAGTGCTCATCTACCATGAACGCTCGCCGAACATCCTCTTCAACTGGATCTTCTACACGTATGGCCTGGCAATTGCCGCCTTCGCCGCTGGCGCCTGGTTCGCGCGGCCGCCGCACCACCTGCTGCGCGGCGTCAGCCTGAGAGGCTGGCTGTCCGGTCTGGCGGTGATGCTGGGATTCATCCTCCTCAACCTGCTGGTCACCCATGCCTTCAGTCCCGGCCGGATGATCGAATTCGACTTCAGTGCCGCTCTGGGACGCGACATGACCTACTCCATCGTCTGGGCGCTCTATGCCTCCGCCATCCTTGCGGCGGGCTTCCGCTGGCGCCTACCCGCCGCCCGCTATGCGGGACTCGGCCTGCTCTGTGTGACCATTGCGAAGATCTTCCTCCATGATCTGTGGTCTCTGGGGGGCCTCTACCGCATCGGCTCGTTCATCGGTCTCGCACTGGTTCTCATCGCCGTTTCGTTTGTCTACCAGCGGGTCTTTGCTGCCGCTCCGGAGGATAGGAACCCCTGAGATGATCACGATCGAAACCCAAACTACGCCCAACATGAAAACGGCACCCTCCTTCGCGTTTCTCCTCCTTGGATTGACCTGGTCGTCTCTCCCTGCCCAGGAGGTCCCCGATTGGTCCGCCTGGAGCCACACCCAGAGTCTGCCCCTCCCCCAAAGCGGGGTGCTGCGGTTTGCGGTCCCTGCCGCCACCATCGACCAGGCCAGACAGGATCTCGCGGATCTCCGACTGCTCGAACCGTCCGGTGCCGAAATGCCCTACGCATTGGAGGAGATGCCCCGGCAGACCCCGGCCCAGCGCACCAGGCTGATCCCCACGGTGGAGATCACCGACAGTGCCACCGTGATCTCCTTTTCCGTGAATGCCGCGCTGGGCCGTGTCACCACCCTGACACTGGATGGTCCCGAGAAGGCCTTCTTCAAAGCGGCCACGGTGGAGGGCAGTGGGGATGGAACGACCTGGAATGCCTGGGTCACCCGGACCCCGGTTTACCGCTCCACCAGCGGAGCCGCCCAACTGACCCTCCGGAACGATCAGATTCCGGCGGCGTGGACCCTCTGGCGAGTGCGCGTTGAGGAACTGGGAACCCCTCCCGTCCCGATCACGGCAGTCATCGTGGAACACACCCGGGAAAGCCCTCCCCCGAATGATGAGACATTCCCTCTGGAACCCATCCGTGAGGAGTCGGGCGATGAGACGAGGCTCAGCTTCCGGCTGCCGGCGTCCTCGATGGCGGTGCGGAGATTGGCTCTGGGCACTGCGACCCCGCTGTTCGAGCGCTCGATCCGCCTCGTGGCGAGGGATTTTGTGAATGGCGCCCTCGTGGAACGCACGCTGCACCAGGCTCGGCTCTCCCGGGTCCCCGGCGCGAACGGACTCATCGGGGCCAGCCTCGAGGTGGTGCGCGACACCCGAATCGAACCCCGCGAACTGACTCTGGTCATCGGAAATGGCGACAGTCCCCCGTTGGAGAATCTGACCCTTGAAGTGAGTGGGTGGCGTCCCCACCTGGTGATCCAGATGCCCCAACCCGGCAACTGTCAGTTGCTCTCTGGAAACGCTGCCGCCGCCCCACCGCACTATGATCTCCAATCTCTGCAGCACCGCCTTCAGCCGGTGACCGTCACCGTCGCTTCGGGCCCTCTCCGGCCACGCGCGGAATCCGGAGCGGCACCGGACCAGGAACTCTCCGCTGCGGGCCTGCCTCTTGACCTCAGCCCTTGGGGAGCGCGCAAACCGGTCACCTGGGAGCGTCCCGCAAGTCCGCTCCCGGTCCTCACCATCGAAGTTCCCCTCGATGCGGAGATCATGGCGGGCAGCAGCGAGGGATTGAATGACCTGCGCATCGTCCGGGAGGGGCAGCAATTTCCCTGCTTGATCGACCGGACGCCTCGTTTGGCAAGCCTCGAACCGGTCACGGAGATCCTCCCTCCCGGAAAAAACCCCACTCTCCAAACCTGGCGGATCAGCCTGCCCGTTGAGGGACTGCCCCTTTCCGGCCTCCGCTGCCAAACCACCGCACCTCTGTTTGACCGCTCCGTCGTGCTCTACGAAATGCGGCAGGAACCCCGCGGAACAAGACGCCGTGACCTGGGGAGGGCGAGGTGGACCCGTCAGCCGGACCATCCTGCGGCCCGCTTGATGCTGCGGCTGGATGCCCGATTGAGTGGCGGGGAGTGCTTCCTTGAAATGGACAATGGTGACAACCCGGTGCTGCCCTTGAGCGGTTTCGAAATCCAGTACCCCACGCGGCGGTTGCTGTTCCAAACCACCCCGGAGAAAACCACGGACTGGCAGCTTTACTATGCCAATCCGACGGCCGCCGCTCCGCGCTATGATCTGGCCCTCCTGGCCCCGCAAGTGCTCCAGGCCCGGCGGACGACCGCCCAGACTGGAACCGCCGAACGATTGAATGCCCGTCTCTGGGGAGGAGCGGCCACCGGTTCGGCAGGTCCCTGGTTCTGGACCGCGCTCGCCGTCATGGTCGGCGTCCTGCTCTTCGCCATCGTGAAATTTCTCCCCAAACCAACAGACCAGAGCGGGATTAGTCAGTGAGGGGCCCGGTGCGATGCGCGCCGGTTTGGTTTCCACACATTTCCGGCGGCACGGTGGCAAACACCGCGAGCCAGACCGTGGGTTCGTCGGGAGTGGTCCATTCCACGCGATGGCGGCAATGGGCCGGAAGGTAGACCTGTCCGCCGGGCCCCAACCCCACTTCCGTCGGCCGTCCCTGATCATCCAACACGGTCAAACGGGCCTGCCCGGTTAGAAGGACGACCCATTCGTCCTCCGTTTGGTCATACCAGAAATCCGGAGGCGAACACTGCCCGAGTGAGACGATGCGTTCGATGCGGACGGTGCCTCCGGCCATTCGGCAGATCTCCGAGACCATCTCCTGACAAGAATTGGCGTCGAGTGAGTCGAAAATGGAGACAGGGGAAGCAGCCATGGTGATGAGCCAACCGCATGCCAAGAAGAAACGCCACCGGAAAACCTTCACCCGCCGACCGGAGGGACACCTGCGCCTCCCCACCGGTCAACCGGAAGAGAGACGCAGGCCATCCAAACGACCGGACCTTACGCTTTGACAAAGACCAACTGACCGTTCTCGACCCTGACTTCGACCGTGGTTCCCTCCGCGAAATGCCCTTCAAGCAATTCCAGGCTGAGCGGATCAAGCAGGCTGCGCTGGATCGCCCGCTTCAACGGACGGGCACCATAGACCGGGTCATACCCCTGGTCGCCGATGAGTCGGACAGCTTCCGGCGTGACCTCGAGAGTGATGTTCTGTTTGGCCAGTCTGGTGATGACCCGCTCGATCTGGATCTTCACGATACGCTCCAGATCGGTTGCCGTGAGTCGGTCGAAGATGATGGTCTCGTCGATCCGATTGAGAAACTCGGGCCGGAAATGCCCCCGCAGGGCTTCCATGACCCGCGCCTCCCGCTGTTCGGGATTGTCCACGTCAAGGATGTACTGCGATCCAATGTTGCTCGTCATGATCAACACGGTGTTCTTGAAGTCCACGGTGCGTCCTTGACCATCCGTGATGCGGCCGTCGTCGAGCACCTGGAGGAGGACATTGAAGACCTCGGGATGAGCCTTCTCCACTTCGTCGAAGAGAACCACGCTGTAGGGGCGGCGGCGCACGGTCTCGCTGAGTTGCCCGCCCTCTTCATAGCCGACATAGCCGGGAGGCGCTCCGATGAGCCGGGCGACGGAGTGTTTCTCCCCGTACTCGGACATGTCGATCCGGGTCATGGCATTTTCGTCATCGAAGAGAAACTCCGCCAATGCCTTGCTCAGCTCCGTTTTGCCAACCCCCGTGGGCCCGAGGAAGAGAAAGGAACCGATCGGACGGTTTTCGTCCTGCAGACCGGCCCGGGCGCGCCGCACGGCATTGGCCACGGCGGTGATGGCTTCCTCCTGGCCGATGACCCGTTCGTGAAGGCGCTCTTCCATGTGCACCAATTTGGCCCGCTCCCCTTCCTGGAGACGCGACACTGGGATGCCGGTCCAGGAGGCGATGATCTTGGCGATGTCCTCCTCGGTGACCTCCTCACGGAGCAGGGCATTGCCCTTGCCTTCGGCACCGACCAGTTCCGCGAGCAATTTCTCCTTGTCCGGAATCAACCCATACTGGATTTCGCCCGCGCGGCCGAAATTCCCCTGCCGCTGCGCCTGCTCCTGCTCGGTGCGCAGGCTTTCGATCTCCGCCTTGAGGGACCGGCTCTGGTCCACGAGGACTTTTTCATTCTGCCATTGCGTTTTCAGGGTGCCGGACTTCTCCTGCAACTCCGCGATTTCCCGCTCCAGCTTGGCAAGGCGTTCCCGGGAGGCGGGGTCGGTTTCCTTTTTCAGCACCTGGCGCTCCATTTCCAACTGCATCAGTTCCCGCTCGATGACATCGATCTCGGTCGGCATGGAATCCAACTCCATCTTGAGCCGGCTGGCGGCTTCGTCCATCAGGTCGACCGCCTTGTCAGGGAGAAAGCGGTCGGTGATGTAGCGGTTCGAAAGCGTGGCGGCGGCGACGAGGGCGCTGTCGAGAATGCGCACGCCATGGTGCACTTCGTAGCGTTCCTTGAGTCCGCGGAGGATCGCGATCGTGTCCTCCACGCTCGGTTCATCCACCATGACAGGTTGGAACCGGCGTTCCAATGCAGCGTCCTTCTCGATGTACTGCCGGTATTCATCCATCGTGGTCGCCCCGATGGTGTGCAGTTCGCCCCGGGCCAATTGCGGTTTGAGGAGATTCGAGGCATCGACCGCGCCTTCACTCTTGCCGGCCCCGACGATCGTGTGCAGCTCGTCGATAAAAAGAATGATGCGTCCCTCGCTCGCGGTGACTTCATTGAGGAAGGCCTTGAGACGCTCCTCAAATTCACCGCGGTATTTGGCCCCAGCCAGCATGCCGCCGAGATCCATCACGATGACGCGCTTATTCTTGATCGACTCCGGGACGTCCCCGGCGACAATGCGGCGCGCCAGGCCTTCGACGATGGCGGTTTTGCCGACACCGGGCTCCCCGATGAGCACGGGATTGTTCTTGCTGCGTCGGCTCAAGACCTGCATGACCCGCCGGATTTCCTCATCACGGCCGATCACAGGATCGATTTTGCCCTGTCGGGCTCGCTCAGTGAGGTCGGTCCCGTATTTTTCCAGTGTCTGGTATTTCCCCTCCGGATCCTGGTCAGCGACCCGCTGGGAGCCCCGCACGGAGGAGACCGCTTCGGTGAGACTTTTGACGGTGACCCCGGCCTCGGTGAGGATTTTCGCGGCCTCGCCCCGCCCCACCTGGAGCAGACCAAGGAGGAAATGCTCCACGCTGGTGAAGTCGTCCTTCATCTGGTCGCGAGTCTTGTCGGCCGAGGCCAGCGCGTCCCGGAGATCATTCGAGACGTAGGCGGCGGCATTCCCGCCCTGGACTTTTGGCTGACGATCCAGCCAAGCCTTGGCCGCGGCCTCGACGGCTTCCGGCTTGACGCCAACCCGAGACAGGAGAGGCCGGGTCAGCCCCTCGCTCTGTCCAAGCAGGGCCAGCAGCACGTGCGTGCTGTTGAGTTCGGTATGGGGATAGGAAGCCGCATCCGTCTGGGCGGTCTGCAGAGCCTCCTGAAGCTTCACGGTCATTTTGTTGGGATTCATGTATGAATGGGGGGAGTTATCTATGGATGGTTTATGGATGATACGACGGCGGAGCCAATCTGGTCGCCATTGTTGCTTCATTGGACAACCGGCTACCACCCGGCGTTCATTCCTAAGGTTGTGTTTCAGGGGCCTCTTCGCGCCAATGGTCAAACCGGGACCATTCCGTCACGATGCCCGTTATGACAAACCGTCCCCGAATCCTCTCCCTGCGGCTGCCCCTGTTCCTGGCCCTCTCCGCCGGACTCGGAGCCCTGCTGTTGGGCGCCTCCACCACGCCTCCTCCGGGCGCCACCCCCGAGCCGCCAGCGGGGCCGGTGAAGCCCCTCGCCCCGCACGTTCCCGCTTCGTGGAAAGCCGGTCAGGCCAGCGTGGTGGTGACCCCCGACAAATTCCTCTGGATGGCGGGCTACGCTGGCCGAACCAAACCCGCCGAGGGCAAGGTGCAGGATCTCTACGCCAAGGCCCTGGCCCTGGAAGACATGGAGGGAAACCGCGTTGTCATCGTGACCATGGATCTCATCGGCGTGCCGCCATCGGTGCGTCGGAACGTGGCGGAGCGGACAGAGAAAGCGCACGGCCTGCCGCCGGCGAATCTCCTGCTCAATGCCTCCCACACCCACAGCGGCCCGCAGCTGCGGAGCAGTCCAGTCACGGAGAAGGATTTGGAGAACCCCAAAATCCGGGACAGCTATGAATTCACCCAAGCGTTGCAGGACAAACTGGTCCATCTGATCGGAGAGGCCCTCGGCCATCTCGAACCGGCGCGACTGACGTGGGGCCACGCCCGCTGTGGCTTCGCGATGAACCGCCGCCGCAACTATAGCCTCGCACCGGAGGATCCCAACGCCAACAAAGCCCCGAATCCGGACGGCCCTGTGGATCACGAAGTGCCCGCCCTGCGAGTCGAGGCGGAAGACGGAACCCTCAAAAGCGTGCTCTTCGGCTATGCCTGCCACAATACCTGCCTGGGATTCTACAACTGGTGCGGCGACTATGCCGGCTATGCCCAGGAGTATCTCCAGGCAAACCGTCCGGGATTCACCGCCCAATTTCTCAACGGTTGCAGCGGGGATCAGAATCCCTACCCCCGGCGTTCCGGCGTGGTTCCCGGGGTCACCGATCTCGAGTTGGCCCAACAGCATGGACGCTCCCTCGCCAACGCGGTGGAAATGGCGCTCACGGCCAATCCCCGCGGCGTTACCGGTCCCATCCGCACGGCCTACGACGAAGTCGAACTGACCTACGCCAAACCCGAACGCCCCTCGCATTCCTACCCGGTCCAGATCATCCAACTCGGCGGGGATGTGACCCTTGTCGCACTCGGCAGTGAAGTGGTGGTCGATTACTCGCTCCGGCTCAAGAAAGAACTCGCCGGCCCGGCAGCGGTCTGGGTCGCGGGATATTCCAATGATTATACCGGCTACATCCCCAGCCAGCGGGTCTGGAAGGAAGGGGGCTACGAAGCGGCGGCCGGATGGACGGAGGATGTGGAAGACCGCATCGTGAAAAAAGTGCACGCATTGCACGACCAGCTCGGCAAACCCTAAACCAGAGGTCCGGATCAGGGCACCCGGTTCAATCGGAGCTGCTTGAAATCCAACACATTCCTCCCGGAAACGGTGACGGCGTCCAGGCTCAGTTGGACCGCGCCCTGCGGAAGTTCCAGCATGCCTGCTTTGAGAGTGGCCCAAGTGCGGTTCCGGTAACGCTCTTTTCCTTTCTCATCCCGGTGGGGCAAAGGTTCATCCTTCGCCGGGGCGGCGGGCACGGTGATTTCCAGCAGGGAAGTGCCCGCCGTGATCCGGAGCCGGGACCCGGCGTCGACGGGCTCGCACGCGTAATCCACCTCCACCTCATAGCGGCCGGCGACGGCATCAAGTTCAAACCAGATCCGGCCTTCCTTGCCGGACCAGTCGGTGAGCCAGTCATTGGCAAAGCCGGGACCGGAGGCGAAGTGCATCGGACCCGTGTAAAATGCCTGGGGTGCGTGCAACTCCACGGGATTCTCCTCAGCATGGCCCACCGGAAGGGGGAACCTTGTCAGCCCCTCGCGGGAAATGTCCGCATACCAAGCTTCGTAGCGCGCGCTCAATTCCGCCACCAAGGAGGGCTGGGCCTTGGCCAGATCGGTTTTCTCCCCAGGATCAGCCCCCATGTCGTAGAGCTGCCAGTCGGTTGCGGAAATGTCTCCATTGCGTGCGCTGGAACCTCCGGAAGGTCCTTTGATTTC
>JADZAX010000302.1 GCA_020852405.1 Verrucomicrobiales bacterium | reverse complement strand
TGGCTGCGCTGCAATCAGAAGCGTCACATCGTCACGGTGGAGGATCCCATCGAGTATCGCTACCCCCATGACATGGTCGATCCGGCCACTGGCAGACGGGTGCCCTCCCCGGGGTTCATGACCCAGCAGGAAGTTGGCAAGCATGTTGAAAATTATAACCAGGGACTGAAGGACGCGCTCCGCAAGGCGCCCCATGTCATCCTGATCGGTGAAATCCGCGATCACATCACCATGGAGACGGCCATCGAGGCCGCCCAAACGGGTCACATCGTCATCTCCACCCTCCACACGAATGGAGCGGTGAAAACCATGAGCCGGATCCTTGATTTCTTTCCGCGGGACTCGCACCAATCGATCCTGGCCCGGGTCAGCGATGTCCTGCTCTTCGTGCTCTCTCAGGGATTGATCACCGGGATCAACGGACGGGTCCTGAACTACGAATTTCTACAGAACAACTCGACCGCGGTGCGTTCCGGTATCGCGGCCTATGGCAGTGGCACCAAGGCCTTGGAGGATGTGATCCGCCACGCGGGCAATGTGCAATGGGATGCCAACCTGCGCAATCTGGTGCGCCGCGGCCTCATTACCGAGCAAACTTTTCAGATGAACCGCATGGCTGACGGGGAGGATGAGTCCACCCTGTTTATCAAGTCGGCAGTCTGAATCCAATCTGAACAGGGGGGGGAAGCAGTGGACAGACCCCGGTTCGGCAACAACAACAACAACAACAAGACAACCAACTACAACATGAAAGTTAACAACATCAAACGTCAGGCTGGCCTGACCCTTATCGAAGTCACCCTCGTCATCGCCGTTCTTCTCGGCCTCATCAGCGTGCTGTTCATCGGTGTCGCCGCTTACAAGCAAGGCTCCGACCGCGCCAAGTGCGTGCTGAACATCGCCACTGTCCAGAAGGCGGTCCGTTCCTTCCAGAACATGTATGACAAACGCAATGGCGACGTGCTTGCCAAGACCGACATCGCCGGCGCCGGCAAGATGATCGAAGTCGAGCCCACCTGCCCGGATCCAGACGGTTCCTACACCTGGCAGACCGCGATCCCGGACGCCGGTGTCGCCTGCATCGACTGCGACCTTGCAGGGACCAAGGACCACGTTCCTTCCAGCGTCAGCGGTTGGTAATTCCTGATCCACTCCAACCTTGCTCTCCTTCTTCCACCCCTGAGGTCTGGTGGAGGGGGAGCCAAGTTGGACAGGTTACTCTGGAACTGCCTTTCGGTCCTATCCCGGGGGGCAGTTCTTTTCTTTCCAGGCATTCTTCACCACATTGGCTTCCGCGGCTTCCGCTCTGTGGCGGCCGCGGAAGCCAGGGTGGGTCGGACTTGCGACTTCCCTACCGGCGGGCCGGGGACCCTTGATCCAAGTGTCCGGGCCAACTTTCCTGCCAGTTATTCCTCCCCTCTTACTTTTCCAATAGCATGAAGGTCACCCATCCCTCGGAACTGAACTACTGGCAGGTCTATCGCCAAGCCAGTCAGCTTTTGAAAAACTCCAGTCTGGGGAAAAATCCCGACTGGTTCCGGGAACCTTACCAACTGGACCGACAGTGGCACCTCTGGGTCGATGGCGTCACTTGTCAGAGTGCGGTCTTTGACAAGAAGGCCAAGCACTGGGAAGCCGGTCCCGACCTTTCGCCCGAACTCCTCAAAGGAGAAGGTTTCCGTGATGCCGCAGCCGGCGAAGAGATCGTCAAAGCCCTTAAAGCCTGTCTGACGCATCCGGGATTGGGCGGTCGCGCGCGGTCGCTGGGCGTGGTGGTTCACCTTGCCGATGAGTTTTCGGTCAACGAACTGGCCCCCGAGCATTCCCAGGAGGAAGATCCCGAGACCCTCAATGAGTTGCTGGCTAATGATCCCGCCTCGGCGCTGGGGGATGCCACGGTCGATCGGGCGCTGAATTCCTGGCGCCTTATCCCCGGATGGGGCTTGAAAGAGGAAGAGCGCCGTTCCTTCGCCATCCAGGTGAGCCGGCGCTTTCAGGGGCTGATCGACCGCATCGGAGAATGTGGCAAGACGATGGGCGTTCCGGTCATTGTGGCCGGCTATTGTGCGCCACTCGAAGCGTTGCGGCTGGCTCCGCTCATGGCGGTGCACGAGGATCTCAAGGTCGGCAGCATTTTTGTGTTTCTCTACCGGCGCTTCAGTACCCTCGCCGCGATCGGTCCCAAAGGTGAGCTGATGCTGCTCCGTTCGCTTCAGCACCGGGGGGGCTTGGAGCATCCGAGCGGGTTGGGGGAGGCGTTGGTCAATTCCAGCGCGCTGCTCAAACTTCCCAATCCGGAGGTCCACATCATCCAGATGGCGCCCACGTCACCCCATGGCTTGGTCCCGGACCTTGAGCGCTATTTCGAAAATCGTCCCCGGTTCAACATCGGCTTCACCGTGGCTTCGGCGATCAAGGACTTCGGGGAGATTGCCGGGGGACGCCTGGAAATGGCCATTGGCGACGAAGCCACCGTCCAGGCCCTCCATGTCTCCGCGCCGCGCATGGCCACCGAAACATTCCAGCAGCTTGCCGGAGGCTGGGCGATGCAGAATTTCTTCGGCCTCTCCCGGAAGGAAAAGGATGCCTGCCCGGGCCAGAAAGACTTTGAGCTTTTGCGGCTCTCCAAATGGTTCAAATCGGCCCTGACGGTAGCTGTCCTGGCTCTCATGGTCTGGACTGGATGGGGCGTTTTCAAGACCGTGTCCCGCGATTCCTGGCAACTTTCCGAAGTGGATGCCAGAGCGTCCAAGGAACGCCACGAGAATTTGATGAAAGAAAAAGAGCGTCTCGTCTATTGGGAGAACCTGATGACTCGGCGCAGTGAAGGCTGGCTGGCCCTGGAAGTGCCTCTCAGTTTGATTCCTGAAGAGTCCGGGATCGTGGTTTCGGAGTTCAAATACGACACCGGAGCCTTGTCGGATGAAAAGGAAAAATCCAAGGCCGGCTTTTACCGGGAATGGACCATCAAGGGCTTTGCCCGGACGGAAGGACAGGCTCTGCTCTCGAAACTGGGAAGCAAGGCCAATATCGCGGCCCATCTCGATGACATTGCCAAAGCCACCGCCACCGCCACGCTGGTCACCGGAGACAAACGCAACGTGGACGTGACGCTCCAGCAACGACAAGGGCAGATGCCGGCGTCGCTGGAATTTCCGACCGAACTGGCCCGTTTCTACCGGGTCGAATTTGAGCTCCGCATCCGTCATGAGGTTTCCCCGGGAGACCGCATGTCGCTGAACATCACCGCACCCCCACCGGCCCCATGAACCGCCATACCGAATCCGTCTTCTTTTTTGGCTACGTTGTTCCTTTCCTTCTCGCGGCAGCGCTCCTGGGAGGAGTCTTTTATGGTCGCGCCCGTTTGCAAAAGACGGAAGCGAAGCGGGACAAAGCGTGGGAGGAATATATCACGACTGCCCGCGAGGGGGACTCCATTGAGGCCCAACTGGGGACGCCAGGACGCCGGGCGATGATGAAGTACTGGGATGAATGCCTCAGCAAGGAATTTGTTCAGAATCTAACCCAGAATCTGAATGATATTCAGCGGCGTTTTTCCGAGGACCAACTTGAACAGACCGAACTGGGGCGTCCTGCCGGTCGGAGCGGTCTCGCTGGCAATTCGGAAAACCCCTATACCCGCTTCAAAATTTCCTTCAACGGCGGATACGGGCCGATCCAATATGCTCTGGCAGAATTGGAACGTCGGATGCCTCAGATCACATTGGACGACATGAAGGTCACCGCCAAAGCAAAATCTGAAAAAGGCGGAGCCCTGCTGAGCATTGAAGCCACCTACGTGAGTTGGCAGGACAACAAGAGCCGCTGAGTGAACCTCCACCAGAAGATCTCGCATCCCATGAAACACCCGTTTTTCTCAACATCATCCATCTGCCTGATGGCTTTGGTCCTCCTGGCTCGGGGTAGTTTTGCCGCGGATCCCGCACCCGCCGCTCCAAGCAGTGAAGAGTCCGGAAGCGGCAGCCAATCTATCGCGGAGGATTTGCAAAAGATCACCGCCGGAGAGCGGGCCAAGATGCTCGTTGCGTACCTTGCCAGCCGGGACCGACGGGCCGATCCTTTCGGGCTGGCGATGGATCCAACCAAGCCGTTGGCGGTCAGAAAAATCGAAAAAGTAATTGAACAGGAAAAGGCTGTCACGGTGGATTCTTCCATGCTGCAGGAAGCCGTGCAGCGCATCCAGATCACAGGGGTGCTCCCCAGTCGGCAGCAGGTCATCATTGGAGCCCAGATCGCCACCATTGGCACCCGGATCGAAGTCCGCCAAGGTGAGGTCACCTTCAAACTTCAGATCAGCAGCATCAGTTCGGCCGGAGTCATGCTGAAAGATCTGGAGACCGGCGAAGAAGTCAGGGCCGGCAACACGATGAACGCTGCCATGGCCCCAGGCATTTCCACTGGAGACCAGGGTGGGGCCGAGGAGCTGAATGGGATTGTTCCAATGACCAGAAAAGGAATTGTCATTCCCTGAATTATGGAAATTACAGTTTTTCCTTAAAAATTGGTAATTTTTGTTGTATTTTTAATAAATTATGGTAAAATTAAACAATAATCAGAATAACTGACGATCGAGTAGGCAGCTGGCGCTGACGGGCTCGGGAGTCCCGTCTGCTGATCCTCTCTCGTCATGAAACCGTTCCACTTCTGTCTTTCACTCCTGACTGTTGCCGTTCTGGCAGTGCCGACCTTCTCATCCGGTCAGC
Organism: Verrucomicrobiales bacterium; assembly: GCA_020852405.1. Lineage (GTDB taxonomy): Bacteria > Verrucomicrobiota > Verrucomicrobiia > Verrucomicrobiales > DEV007 > JACKQE01. The sequence continues at coordinate 13,081 of JADZAX010000302.1, read as the reverse complement.
AACCTTCCCCATCCGATCCCGCTGGTTCATCGGCCCCTGCTGCGGCCAAAGAAGAGCCAACCCCGGTGGTGCCTGTGGAAGATTTTCTCGCGCAACTTGAAGCCGAGCAAAAAGAACGCAAGGAAACTGCCGCAGGTCCGGAGATCAAGGTTCCTGGCGCGCCTCCGGCCCTTACCGGTGGGGCTCCTGTTCCAACCATTTCCGCGCCCGCGGCTACTCCAGCCAATGATGCTGCCCCTCTTACAGTGACTGCGGCGGGGCCCGCGCAGCCGGGAGATCCCGCCACTACCATCGTGGACGACGGCTCCGGTGAGGGCGGCATTTGGCTCCGCGGCGCCAAGCTCAACGATGTCTTTCAATTCCTGGCCCGGCTAGCCAAGCTGCAATTCTTCCACAACGCCGATCTGGAAGGCCCCACCTTTCTGGTCACCGGACATCTCAGGGATGGCGATCCGGTCAAGCAGATGGAGGAGCTGGGCATGATGTATGGCGTCACCGTGCTGGTGAAGGGCGGCACCGTGTATGCTCTGACCGCCGCACAGACCAGCAACCTGCCTTCCAAGCCCCTCCAGTACAAGCTCAATTATCTGCGTCCGACCGACATCACCGCGATCAAAACCATGATCCAGCCCATGCTCACTCCCGGCAGCGGCTATGTCGAGTTCGAGAGCAAAACCAACACGCTGATCATCGTGGACAACGAACAAAAGGTGAAGTTCGTCCAGGAGATCCTCCAGCAAATGGATCAGCCGAAACGGCAGATCGCGATCGAAACCCGGATCCTTCGCATCAAGAGCAACGCCCGCAACCGCGTCGGCGTCGATTGGAGCACTGTTCTTGGGGACGGGATGAATCTCTCCGCGATGGAGAATCTCAACGCCCTGTTTAATCTTCCCGAACTCGACACCGTCAGCAAAGTGGTCACGATGACGGAGGGCTTCACCTCGACCAACGGGACTTCCGTGAACGGCACCGCCGTGCTGGTGTCGCCCAACCGGATTCCCCGGCTCGGTCAGCGGTCCGCGACACGCTATGACTTCAATGGAACGACCGACAGCAACAGTCAGACCGATTCGGTGACGACCAACACAGAGAATTCCGTCAACAACAACCTGGTGCTTTCTCCCTTGCAGATCAATGCGGTGCTCCATGCGCTGCATGCCGGCGGACTTGCCCAACAGGAATCCAGCCCGACCCTCATCACTGAGGACAATGAGCAGGGGGTCATCTCGATCATCGACCGGGTGCCCATCATCGTCAGCACCGTCAGTGAAACCAGCGCCGGGCAGAACATCTCGGAAGAAGTGCGCTACCGCATCGATCCCGAGGACGTCACCGATGACCCTACCAAAACCCGCGAAATCGGTGTCTCGGTGACCGTCACCCCCACGATTCTGCCCGACGAAACGATCCGCATGAAGCTACGTCCCCGTTCGGCCCAGATCGTGGAGTTTGTCGAAGCCCGGTCGGGGAACCTGTTTCCCCGGGTCAATGAGTCCTCCGTGGAGACGATCGCCCGCATTCCCGATGGCTACTCGCTCCTGATCGGCGGGTTCTATGAGGAAACGGACAGTGACCAGACCAACAAGGTGCCAATCCTGGGGGACATCCCGGGGCTCAATTTCTTCTTCAAGTCGACCGACAAACAGAAGGAAAACACCAGTCTCGTGTTCATCGTCACCCCGAAACTCTACGAACCCGTTTCGGTGCCAGCGACCCTCGAAATGACCCAGCAGCTGCAGCAGCGTCATGTGCTTCCGGGTGACCATTCCTGGCCGGACCGCAAGAATCCGGGGAACAATTACGAAACCAACATGCGTTGGACCCTCGGCAACATGTTCAATCGCTTCCCGGCCCATCCTTCGCGGCATCCGTTGAACCCGGAAGCAGCCATCAATCAGACGGGCTTCGGTCCGGTCAGTGCTGATGCCGGCCCGGTCCCGGCGGAAGATCCGGCAACCCGGGCCGCCGCGCCCATGGAGGAATCTCCGGCCTCTGAGTCCCAGCAGAGGGAGATCGCTCCGGCTACGAAAAACAAAAGCCGGTTCAGTCTCTTTGGCCGCCGCCGCAACTAACACCACCATTCCGCGGAGTTCAGGATATCCAACCAGAATGGAAAAGCGCCTATTCAGTGCCACCGGTGAGGCGGCGACCACGTCGCCGGATCGGAACAGTTCCCTGGACGGCCTCGTTCTCGATGCCTCCGGCGTCGATTGGGGAGAGGAAACGGATAAAGCCCCTCCGGCGGCCGGTGTCCAGAATCTTCAGACCAGGCTCCGGGAGGTCGCGCTGCGCTGTGCGGAGATGACCCTTTCCCACCTGACTCGGTATGATTACCTCGACCGGCAGACCCAGGAGAGTGTGCTCTCCTCCTACGACATGTATGTGAGGGATCTGCCTCCGCGGGCGGGAATCATGGACATGCTGCCTTTCATCGTGTCGATCCGTTTCGAGCGCTGGGATGAGAAAGCGATGAAAGAGCTTCGCAACCTGACCCAGGTCATGGGTGAGGCGGTGTTCAGCCGGGTCATTCACTGCAATTTTCTGCAATTGGTCGAACAGCCCACCCAGCTCTACCAGAACTTCCCTGCCGTGCATGAGATCTGCTCGACGCTGATGTGCCCGGTGGTGCAGTTTCACGAACGCGACTTTGTCACGGTGACCTCGGTCAATCCGGTCACCGCATTTTCTGCCATCCAGCTCATCGATGCTGAGATGACGACCGAAGGCGGCTTCCGCCCCTTCACTTCGGTGATGACCACCGAAGGAACCGCCTGGAACTTTCTCTGCGAACGCCAATTTGGCAGCTCATGAATCTAAGTAACGGAGTTGAATTTAACGATGTCATCACGGGAGTCATCATCGACAAACTCTCGGAGTATGATCCTTCCCTGAGGGATCGCCCCAAAGAGGATGTCGGCCGCAAGTGTTCGAACGGTCGCATTCTCGGTGCGATCGCCGACATCAACAGCATTCCGGTCTTTCTCAAAGTCAAAGACTTCGTCGAACGCACCCTGCTGGAGCAGTTCGATCCCCAGGTCATGACCCGGGAAATGTTCGTGCCATTGCGACTGGTTGACGGCCAGTTGTTCGTGGCGGTGGCCAATCCGTGGGACGCGGTTCCGGAGGACATCTGTTACCAAAAATTCCCCGACTGTGAAGTCATCCGCTTCGTCACCCCGGTGGCGGAAATCTCCAAGGTGATCGAGTCCGTCTCCCGGACCACCGCCGTCTCGCGTTCCGATCTCGATGCCATCGAGGTGGATGAAATGGGGGAAGGGGTCGAGGACTTCAACGTCACCACCTCCTATGATGAGCCTTTGACCCAGTTCGTCGCCCAGATGATGTCCGAAGCCATCAAACGCCGCGCTTCCGACGTCCATATCAAGTGCGAGAAGGAACGGGTGCACTACAGCTACCGCGTCGACGGCGACATGGGGGAGAAATACGATATCCCGATGAAACTGCGGGACCGTCTCGACGCGTTCATGCTCAATTTGATGGGATTGGCTCCAGAAGAACGCACCAAGCGTCCCGGCATCTCGGGACGTTTCACCGTGTCCTACCTCCGTCGGGCCATCGACATCCGATATGAGCGGCACCGGACCTACCGTGGCTACCACATCACGATGCGTATCCTCGACAAGAGCCACTTCGAAGCCAAGCTGGGCATGGGGTCGCTTGCGTTCGATGAATCCACGCTTTTCGAATTGGAGAAGGTCATGTCCATCCCTGCCGGCATCATTGTCATGTCGGGGCCCACGGGTTCGGGAAAGTCAACCACCCTCAATGCCATCCTGCGGGAATTGAACCGTCCGGAGGACAACATCCTGACCCTGGAAAACCCGGTGGAGGATGAAATTGCGGGCGTCATCCATTGCGATCTTCGTGATTCGTCGGAATTCAAACCCATGATCACCAGCTTCATGCGAAGCGATCCGGACATCATTCTAATGGGTGAGGTGCGAGACCATGATTCCGCGGAACTGGCCATCGAAGCGGCCATCACCGGTCACAAAGTGCTCACCACGATCCACACTCCCCGCGCTTCCCAGATCATCGAACGTTTTGAACAGATCGGGATCGAACGCTGGAAGATCGCCCAAACGTTGAAGGCCGCCTGCGCCCAGCGTCTCGTCAAACTGCTCTGCCCGTACTGCAAAATCAAAAAGTCCGGTATTCCGGAACGGGAAGTGGAGAAGTTCAATCTCGACCGTGTCTGGACCTCCACGGAGTGCTATGTCAAAAATAACGACGGCTGTCCGGAATGTCAGAACCGGGGATACAACGGACGGGCCGCGATCCTCGAAATCATCCCCGTCACGCCCCAGTGGTCCGATGCTCTCTCCAAGGGAACCATGAGTCCCTACGAACTGGAGATCGAAGTCCGCAAACAGGGCAAACTGCCTTCCCTCAAGGAGAGCGGGTTGCGCTTGGTCAGCCAAGGGAAAACGGATTTTGATGCCCTTCGCAAGGTCATTGACATGACCTACGAATGATCCCCCAGGTCCCCATTTTTCAGCACCGCGCGTTCACTTTCCCTCTAACTGTCCCATGAGTGTCCCCACCGCATCTCCCTCCCAGCCTCAGACCGCCGGTCCCCAGAGTGCGGTCCCGGCGGGCAAGAAAACAGGCAGTCTGAAGAAGTTTCCCCGTCAGGAACTGGTGAAGTTTTCGCGGGCTATGGCCTCAATGCTGAAAGCCCGGATCAACACTTCGGACGCGCTCAAGTATTATGGGCAGGATCATCCGTCCGCCGACGTGCGGCAGGTCACCAGCCAGATCCGGACCCATATCGACATGGGGGCTCCGGCCTTCGTGGCCTTTGCCAAAACCGGCCGGTTCGACGACAAATTCATCTCGCTGATCCGGGCGGGGAGCGACACCGGCCAATTGGACAAGGCCTTCTCGGCGATCGCCCACCGTCTCAAAAAGGAGTCGGAATTCGCCAGCAAATTGAAGAAGGCCACTCTGCTGCCCTGCATCGTCATCTCCATCCTGATCGGTCTGTTCATCGTGGCGCAGCTCAAGATCACCCCGCAGGTCGAGAAAATGCTCAAGGACGTCCGTCAGGAGCCTGACCAATTCTCCAAGGTCATGTTCACGATCAGCCACGTGATCCAGATCACCTGGCCTTTCATTATCATCGGGATTGTTACTTTCGCCGTCTGTGTCGTCAAGATCCAGCCAGTGCGGGATTTCGTGCTCAACTTTCTCATGGCCAAGTGGCGGCTGCTCCGGCAACTCGTCATGGGAATGCGGCAAATGGCCTTCCTCGGCACGATGAACATGCTCTACGCCAATGGGGTCACGTTGGCGCGTTCCATTTCCATCGCCGCCGAGGGTCTCAAGAAGACCCCTCTGTATGACGAACTCATGGAAGCGGGGGCCAAGTACCATCAAACGGGTCTGCCTTTTTCCGAAGCGATCCGGAAGTACACTTCCTGCGACGGACAGGTCGCCCACATGATTTCCATTGGTGAGCGCAGCTCCTCGCTGGATGTGCAGCTTCAGTTGCTCACCGAAATGTATGAGGAGGAGACTGACGAAATGGTCGCCCAGTTCACCGGGGCCGTCAATATTCTCTCCCTCCTCATTGCCTGTGTTCTGATTTCCTGCGTTTTCATCGGCGCCTTCCTCCCCATTTTCATGATGGGACCGAAGATGATGAACGGCTCCGGAATGTAACCCCTGCACCCCATCCACGGACATGCAACAGACCGCCTTCGATCGCTGGCTTCTCAAAAAATACGTCTACATCACGGAGATCTTCTGCAGCACCCTGCCAGAGGAGTTGCCCCCGGTCATCAGTGTCGAAAAATCTGACGGGACCGGGACCTATCTCTACAGGCTCTCCTCTCGCGACCATGCCGCCGCCGAGGCTCTGATTACCTCCATGCGGATGGAGAACATCATGTTCGCTTCCCGGGTTACCAATCTGGACACCGCTTTCGCCCGGATCATTTCCAATCCCCGGCGCAGTCCCACTTGGACAGTCATCGGCACGGCGGTGGGACTGGCTCTCGGTATTCTGTTTCTGACTGGTCTGCCCCAGCGGGCTTTTGAGAAACTCATCGCCCACTCGGACAAGGCCGCCGAGGAGCGCTACGACCGGGAGCGTCACCCAGGCAAGTACAAAAACAAGCCCGAGGCCCCCTCACTGCTCGACAAAGCGGTGGCCATGCAGGTGAACCTCGAAAAAGGGCTGGCGGGAATGGTGGACTCCTTCAAAGGCGAAGGAAAAAAAGAAGCAGCCAAAGGAGATCCTCCTCCCGCTTCTCCTCGTCCCGCGCCTGTCACTCCACCTGCGGCATTGGCCAAAGGGGTGAACATGATCACCAAGAGTGACATGGAAAAAATGCTCTTCGCGCAAAAGAAGGAGAAGGAGCCCCGGCTCACGCTCTATATCTTCTTTGACTACGATTCTGTCGAATTCTCACAGGATGGCCACTCCGAGCACCAGTTCCAGGAAATGGGGCAGCTCCTTGCCAGTTATCCCTGGAACCTTTTTGCCTGGCGGATCGAGGGATACTCAGACCGCAAAGGGGAAGTGGAATACAATCGCCTGCTCTCCCAGCGCCGTGCCGACATGATTCTGGCCCGCTTGGAAAAGGAGTATCGCCTTGAACGGCGCAAGGTCACAGCCCTGGGAAAGGGAGAGGTCGAGACCGGTCCGGATGATGTCGAAAACCCGCTGTTGCGTCGCATCGTCCTGATCCGGGGCGACATGGTTGACCGCCCGGGCGCCAAAGTCACGACCACCGCATCTGCGGCCAATTCCCCCCCAAAACCAACCACGCCATGAAACACTCCTCCTCCTTTTCACAACGCCGGGACCTTGCAGGCTCCCGTGGGATGACTCTCATCGAAATGAGTCTCAGTCTGGCCTTGCTCTTGGGCATGACTTCCATTGTGGTCTTTTCCATGGCGGGCATCAGTGATTGGAAGCGTGCCCGGGATGCCGGACTGGATCTCCGGGCGGTCTACATCGCCCAGAAAGGCTACCTATCGGATCATCCCACCGCCAGCATCTCCTCCGTGGTGACAGCCGACCTGCTGCCCTATCTGCCCCAGGGCTTCTCGGGCATCCCGTCGCCGGAGGATCTCGCCGGCAACATTCTGACGGTGAACTACAAAGTGGTGCCCCCGAGGTTTTCCAACGGCTACGATCCTTCGGGCGCCATTGATGATGGCCTTTGGGATGTCGGCAAGCCCTGATCGCGGCACGGCTATCGCTTCAGAAGGGCCGACGAGCGGGGATTTTCGCAGGGTTCCTGCTTGAAGTCCCATGGAAAGCAAGTAACTCGTCAAAGTTTGATTTGAATGGCCTTTCCTTCCCCTTTTTATCGTTGGCGTCCCCATCCCTGGCATGGATTGGAGATCGGGAGCGATCCCCGCAGGGAGATCAACGCCTACATTGAGCTGACCCCGTTCGATCTGGTGAAATACGAGATCGACAAAATGACCGGCTATCTGCGCGTGGACCGCCCGCAGCGGACTTCATCGGTGCCTCCCGCCCTCTATGGATTCATCCCGAGGACTTTCTGTGGCCGTCGTGTCTGCGATCTCATGCCGGGTACCGAGGCCGGTGACGGGGATCCGCTGGACATTTGTGTGCTCAGTGAACGCCCCATCTCCCGCGGTGAAATCATTGTGAGCGCCCGCATCGTAGGTGGGTTGCCCATGAACGATGGCGGGGAAGCCGACGACAAGCTCATTGCCGTGCTCGTGAACGACCCCATCTGGCAGGACATCGGGGATGTCACCGAACTGCCCCAGGTGCTGGTCGAGCGGTTGCGTCACTATTTCGCCACCTACAAAATGATCCCCGGGCAGGTGTCGGGCGTTTCCATCGGTGGCACCTATGGCCGCGAACATGCCCTCAGCGTCCTCGCGGCGGCGATCGCCGACTACGAGGAGGAATACGGCACGGCCTGAGCAGGGAGGGGCGTGCCTTTTCTGGGGAAGCGGCTCCCATGGGGCTGGCGCCTTCCCGGGTTTGAAAGATTCCGCTCTGGCAGGACATTATTCTATACGACCTTGGGACAACCACCTTCCAGGGCGTACTTTTTTGCCAATGTCCCGTTCCGCCCTGTTCCGATTCCGTGTTGTATTGACCGCGACCGTTCTGGCCGTCTGCGGATTTCTGCCGTGCTCCGGCGACGCAGCCGAGCCAGTTCGCTTCAACCGGGACATCCGGCCCATTCTCTCCGACAAATGTTTCCACTGCCATGGGCCCGACAAACACGAGCGCAAAGCCGGACTTCGTCTCGATGATGCGGCCAGTGTCCTGGAGAAAGAGGCCCTCGTGCCCGGCAAGGCGGATGCCAGCGAGGTCATCGCCCGCATTCTGAGCACGGATCCGGATGAGATCATGCCTCCTCCGAAATCCAAGTTGGGTCACCTTTCCTCGCAGGAGATCGCCCTGCTCCGCCGGTGGATTGATGAAGGTGCCAAGTTTGAGGCCCACTGGGCATTTATTCCACTGCCTCCGGTGGTTCCTTTGCCTTCGGCGCCCCATGAGACCCCACCGCCTGATCAGGCAATCGACCGTTTTGTGGTCGCCGATCTCGCTCCTTTGGGATGGAAACCCCAGCCCGAGGCGGACCGGACCACCCTGATCCGTCGACTGACCTATGATCTCACAGGGCTGCCTCCGACTCCCGCCGAGGTCGATGCCTTCCTTGCCGATACCGCGCCGTTGGCCTACGAAAGGCTCGTCGACAGGCTGCTCGCCTCGGAACGCTACGGGGAACGGATGGCCGCCGAATGGCTTGATGTGGCGCGCTATGCCGACAGCTACGGGTTCCAGGTGGACCGGGAACGCGATGTTTGGCCTTGGCGCGACTGGGTCATCGGGGCGTTCAATGCCAATCTGCCCTACGACCAGTTTGTCACCTGGCAACTCGCGGGGGATCTGCTGCCCCGGCCCACCGACGAGCAGCGTCTCGCCACTGCTTTCTGCCGCCTTCATCAGCAGGAGAGCGAAGGGGGCTCGGTAGAGGAGGAATACCGCGTCGAATACGTCAACGACCGCGTCACCACCTTCGGCACCGCCTTCCTCGGACTGACCTTGGAATGCTCCCGTTGTCACGACCACAAATTCGATCCTCTGACCCAGAAGGAGTTTTACCAGATGTTCGCCTTCTTTGACGACATTGACGAAGCCGGGTTGTATTCCTTCTTCACCAGTTCCGCCCCGACCCCGGCCATGTGGCTGATGGATGACGCGCAAAAACAGGCCATTGGCGGAGCCGAGTCGGGCATCAGGGCCGCCGAGGAGCGACTCGTCCACCTCCGGGCGGAGAGACGGACGGCCTTCCAGCAATGGCTTGAAAGCTCGCCGGTGATCGGTCCAGCCGTCCCTGACGAGGTGGTGCGTTATGATTTTGACAGCCGGGGCGCGGACAACAAGTTCGCCAGTCTTATTCCCGGTGGTCCGCCCGCGCTCAGCCCGGCGCAGAATGCCTCGGTGCCGGGACGTTCGGGAGCCGGGCAGGCCATCGCGCTGACGGGGGACCATCCGGTGACGTTGCAGTTGGGCAACTACGACCGGTTCGAGCCATTTAGTGTCAGTCTTTGGATGAAAACGCCGGACCTGAAGGAACGAGCCGTCGTTTTCCACCGCTCCCGGGCCTGGACCGATGCGGCCAGCCGGGGGTACGAACTGCTGCTCGTCGATGGCCGGCTCCAGTGGTCGCTGATCCATTTCTGGCCGGGGAATGCGGTCTCCGTGCGCACCAAAGACGTAATTCCACCGGGTGTCTGGGCCCAGGTCACGGTGACCAATGATGGCTCCAGCCGGGCCGATGGACTGGGGATTTATCTCAATGGCCAGCCGGTCGCCACCGAAGTGGTGAAGGATCATCTCACCCGCCAGATCACAGGTGGGGGAGGGGACAATATCACCATCGGGGAGCGTTTCCGCGACAAGGGGTTCAAAGGCGGTCTGGTGGATGATTTCCGGGTTTTCGCCCGCGAACTGACCGTCGGTGAAATCCGGGAGCTCCGGGAACCTGGAATTTTTGCCGCGAAGGGACCGACGTCGCCGGAAGAAAGGGAGATCTGGTTCGATGCCTGGCTGTCACGGGAGGACACGGCCTGGCGGAAAGGTCTCGAGGAGTTGAAAGCAGCGCGGCAGAAACGGAGCCAGACCGTGGACGGTCTGCGGGAAATCATGGTCATGGACGAGCTGACGAAGCCCAAGCCTGCCTATGTTTTGACGCGAGGAATGTATGACCAAAGAGCCGACGCGGTGACTGCGGGAACCTGGGCGGCGCTGCCTCCGATGCCGAAGAACGCTCCCCAAAACCGCCTCGGGTTGGCGGCCTGGTTGACCGATCCGGGCCATCCGTTGTTCGCCCGGGTCACGGTGAACCGGTATTGGCAGGCTTGTTTTGGACGAGGCTTGGTGAAGACCACGGAAGACTTCGGCAGCCAGGGCGAGCGCCCGGCCCATGAGGAGCTGCTCGACTGGCTGGCGCGCGATTTCATGGATCACGGCTGGGATGTCAAACGCTTGCTCCGCACCATTGTGCTGAGCCAGACCTACCGGCAGCGCAGTTTCTCCACTCCTCTGCAGATGGAGGCGGATCCGGAAAATGTCGCTCTGGCGCGGGGTCCAAGGCACCGGTTGCCGGCGGAGATGATCCGTGACGGGGTGCTTGCGGCGAGCGGATTGCTGGTGGAAAAAATCGGCGGACCTCCGGTGCGCACCTATGATCTGCCGGAATCCTTCAAGCCCACCCAGGCCGGCAAAGGCAATGATCTTTACCGCCGCAGCCTCTACACCTTCTGGCGCAGGACCGGCCCCGCTCCGGTTCTGGAAGCTTTCGACGTGCCGAAGCGCTCGGGATGTCTGGTGCGGCGCGATCTGACGAACACCCCGATGCACGCCCTGATCCTGCTCAACGGGACGCAGTTTGTCGAGGCTTCCCGGGTGTTGGGGGAAACACTGCTCCGCGAGATCCCGGGGGATCCCGCCGCCTTGGTCGTGCGGGCGCACCGGTTGCTCACCGGACGGCCCCCCGACACAGTGGAGCGCGGTATTCTGATCCGGCTGTTCGACGAGGAGCTGGCCTGGTTCGAGAAACACCCGGACGAGGCGGTGCATTCCCTCCAAGTCGGGGACCGGCCCCGCGATGAAACCCTGCCCGCCTCCCGGGTGGCCGCCGCCGCCGCAGTGGTGAGCGCCCTCATGAACTGCGATGCGGCCGTCGTAAAACGTTGATCCTTGCTGCTGAATTCCTATGAAGACTCTGAATTCCCCTCTTTGCACCGGACACGGGCCCTGGTCCGATTTGAGCCGGCGGCAATGTCTGAACCAATTTGGCATGGGGCTGGGTGGCATTGCTTTGGCGAATCTGCTGAACCCGGCTGCCCGTGCCGCTCCGACCGGTACTGATCACGGTCAACTGGGGGCCCCGACCCTCGCCCCTCGGGCGAAACGGATCATTTACCTGTTCATGTCGGGTGGTCCCTCCCAGCTGGATCTTTTCGACCACAAGCCCCTCCTCAACAAGAAGCATGGCCAGCAACTCCCGGATGAAGTGCGGGGCGGGCAACGCCTGACCGGAATGTCGGGCAATCAGAGCAGCCTGCCGTTGGTGGGATCCCCCTTCAAGTTCAGCCGTCACGGACAGAGCGGCCAGTGGATGAGTGAGATCCTGCCCCACACGGCGGGGATTGCGGACGACCTCTGCATGATCCACTCCATGCATACGGAGGCGATCAACCATGGTCCCGGGGTGACCTTCCTCCAGACTGGTTCCCAGATCCCCGGACGTCCCAGCATGGGGGCCTGGCTGAGCTACGGATTGGGTTCGGAAAGCGAGGACCTGCCTTCCTTCGTCGTCATGATCACGAAAAACAACGGCGGGCAGCCCTTGATGACCCATCTCTGGGGGGCGGGCTTCCTTCCGGCCCGGCACCAAGGGGTCCGGTTCCGTTCCGGGGCCGATCCGGTATTGTATCTGAACAATCCCAAAGGCATCACTGAAGGCAGCCGCCGTCTCCTGCTGGACCGGCTTCGCGAGTTGCACGAACATCAGTTCCAAAACACACCCGATGCCGAGATCCAGACGCGGATCGCCAATTACGAAATGGCTTTCCGCATGCAGAGCAGCGTGCCTGAGGTGACCGATTTCTCCGATGAACCGGACCATGTGTTTGAGGAATATGGACCCGACTCACGGGATCCGGGGACTTTCGCCGCCAATTGCCTGCTGGCCCGGCGCTTGGCCGAGAGAGGGGTCAATTTTATCCAGCTCTACCACCAGGATTGGGACCATCACGGCGGTCTGCCCAATTCGATCAAAAACCTGGCGCGTGAGACCGACCAGCCTGCGGCCGCCTTGGTGCGTGATTTGAAACGACGGGGGCTGCTCGATGACACTCTCGTCGTCTGGGGCGGGGAGTTTGGCCGGACCAATTACTGCCAGGGCAAGCTCGAAGGGGCGAGCTTTGGTCGCGACCACCACCCGCGCTGTTTCAGCACCTGGATGGCGGGTGGCGGAGTCAAAGCCGGCCATACCCATGGCGAGACTTGTGAATACGGCTACAACATCGTCAACGACGGCGTCCACATTCACGATCTCCACGCCACCCTCCTGAACCGTCTCGGGATCGACCATGAGCGACTCACCTACAAATTTCACGGGCGCCGCTACCGGTTGACCGATGTCTTTGGCAAGGTGGTGCAGGGGGTTCTGGCCTGAGTCCTCACGGGAATCCGGTGGGCCTGCGCGGCGGGAATTTCCGCCCTTTCGGGGCCCCGGGGCGTGGACTCTTCCCGTAGGGCTCAGGAGAGGCTCGCAAAGCGCTTGATATCGCCGCCCTCCCTAGTAGGGTGGCATTCCCAACCCCGGGGAAGGGGATTTGATGTGTCTTCCCCCTCTTTTTCATCGTTTTCTGTCCTCATGCCTCCTGCCAAAGCCCCATCGGATGGTGGTCCACCCTCCGAGCCTGACACTTCGTTCGAAACCGCATTGGAGCGGTTGGAATCTATCGTCCGAGATATGGAGTCAGACCGGGTTCCTCTTTCCCAACTCATTGAATACTACGAGGAGGGAAACCGGTTGCA
>JADZAX010000301.1 GCA_020852405.1 Verrucomicrobiales bacterium | reverse complement strand
TCCCTTCCGCAGAGCGGGATGAGTTGGCCGCGCTCTGTGAGGGGCGGCCCGACCGGGCGGCCGAGGTCCGGGAAGAACTCGGGTTTGCGGAAATGCTCCGGCAAGCCATCCAAGCCGAAAGTCCGGAGGCCGCCTTCGCCCGCCGGGTGGAAACCCACCTCAACCGCCCCCCCCAGGAACTCGACCCGCTGCTCAGCAAACTCCTCGACGAGGAAATGACCGAGCCGGATTTCGCGGATCTCGAGCATCTCTGCATCACCGAACCCGCTGCCGCCCATCGGCTCCGCGAGGAGCTGGCTTGGAATGATCTGCTCGACCAGGCGGCGTCCCCCCACCGCAGTGAAGAGGCATTTGTCGATGCCCTGGTAACCCGCATGTGGGCCGAAACCGAGGAGGATGACTTCCTCGGCAAGCTTGAGTCCAAAATCGTGGAGATGCACCCCGCCCCAAACCAACGGGAAAAGGCCGGGCGTTTCCTCCGCTGGATGCCTTACACTGCGGCCGCAGCCGCCGTTCTGGCCGCAGCCGCCACGTTCACCCTCCACCGCGGGACGGACGGCGGCACCGTGGCGTCTCTCAAACAAACCGCCGGCGAAGTGCGCTGGGGACAAGGCTATGCCCCCGATGGCACCGGACGCCTCAGGCCCGGCTCCTACCGGTTGGAATCCGGCCTGGTGACGGTGCGTTTTGACTCCGGCACGGAACTGGCCTTGGAAGCGCCGGCGGAATTTGATGTCACCGGAGCCGCGGGTGCCAATGTCCTCAAAGGACTCGCCGTGGCCCGGGTCTCCAAGGAAGGGGAATCCTTCAACCTGAAATCCCGCGGACTCAACCTTGGTGAAACCGGAGACACCATCGGGGTCGATGCCCGCGAAGCCGGCGCCACCGAAGCCGTGGTCTTCAACGGCGGGGCGGAACTCCGCGTGCCGGACTTCGGCACGAAGCGCAGTCTTTATGAATTTGAAGCGGTGCGCGCCGAGCAAGGCCGCTCCAAGCTGGTCGACATCCCCTACAATCCAGCCCCCTTCACCCAGGCATGGGCCATGGTGTCCGGCGTGCAGACCAAGACCGGCCAGGTCAGCATCGAAATGCCCGGCAGTCCGATGAAACCGACCCGTTTTTCCGAGAACGGTCGGGTCCAAGTGTATCTGGAGAATGAGCGCCTCGTGCTGGATCAACCGTTGGAGGTCGACCCTCTCGAACCCGGCAAGATTACCCTCGCCCAGCAGCAACATTCTCCCACGCTGCCGCGCGGTGAACTTCGCAGTTACCTGGTGCAGCTCTGGCCACAGGGTGCCTCCAAGGAAAAAATGGAGGCCTCGCTGACCTTTTCTCATGAGGTGGTGGGCGTGATCTACTCCTCCGACCGTCTCGCGACCACGGACTCGCTCGTCGGCGCCCAAACCGGGGGCCTGCCGCAAGGAGGATCCGACCATCGCCAGCGAGGACTCGACTTGAGCGGAGAGACGGAGGATGATGAGATCGTTCTCAGTCAGGACCGTCGCACCGTGAACGTCAAACTGCACAGCAGTGGCACCGACCAGATGGATCAGGTGCGCATTCTGGTAGCCGTGAAGTGAGGACCCTCCGGTGGCCGACACCTTTTCGCCGGCGCGGCCTTTCTTGGAACCGACCCGGCGGGATCCCGCGAGTCTCCTGTCTGGTCCTCACCAGTGCGGGATTCCCTGGTTCCCCGTTGTCAAAGAGGGCGTCGTGGTTTTCTATAGCCGGAACTTTCTGTTTTTCCGCTGTACCTCCACCCCATGTCGCTCACTCCACTCGAAGCCCAGGCTGAAATGACCCGTCTCGCGGGCGAAATCGACCGGCACAACCGCCTCTACTACCTCGACGCCACCCCGGAGATTTCCGATGCGGACTATGATGCCCTGTTCCGTCGGCTGGAAGATCTGGAGCGGGAGTTCCCTGATCTGAGGCACCCCAACAGTCCCACCGGTCGGGTTGGAGGCGCGCCGCTCGACAAGTTTCAGCAATTGCGGCACGCCGTGCCCATGCTCAGCATCGACGACGTATTCTCCGAAGGGGAAGTGACCGAATTCTACCAACGGCTGCAACGGCTCTTGGGAACGGAACGCGTCCCCGTGATGGTGGAACCCAAAATCGACGGGGTCGCCGTTGCGTTGGTCTACCGTAACGGCCAACTCGAGACCGCCACGACTCGTGGCGACGGCACCACGGGAGATGTCATCACGGAAAATGTGCGCACCATCCGGAGTGTGCCGGTGAGACTCAAGGAATCGGCTCCGGCAGTGTTGGAGGTGCGCGGCGAAATCTTCATGCCCGCCGCGGGATTCGCCAAGCTCAACCAGGACCGAGATGAGGCCGGTCTTCCAACCTTTGCCAACCCGCGCAACGCCGCCGCAGGCACCTTGAAACAGCTTGATTCCCGGGAGGTCGCGCGCCGGCCACTCGATTTCATCGCGCACAGCTTTGGCCAGATGGAAGGCGCCGGTCCCGCGACGATGTCGGAATTTCACGCCTTGCTGAAAGAGGTAGGCATTCCTGGCAGCGAACCGGTGTGGCATGTCGACACCCTGGACGGCATGCTGGGGGTGATCCATGAACTGGATGAACGGCGCCACCATTTGCCCTATGGCACCGATGGGGCGGTGATCAAGGTGGATGACCGGGCTGCCCAAACACGCCTCGGTGCGACGTCGCGAGCCCCGCGCTGGGCCGCCGCCTACAAGTTTCCGCCGGAGCAGAAAGAAACCCGCCTTCATGCCATCACCATCCAGGTCGGCCGAACCGGGGTGCTGACACCGGTCGCAGAGCTGGACCCGGTGTTTGTCTCCGGCACCACGGTGTCCCGCGCGACCCTGCACAACCAGGATGAAATCACCCGCAAGGATGTGCGGGTGGGTGACACGGTGGTCATTGAGAAAGCCGGGGAGATCATCCCGGCGGTGGTCAAAGTGGTGCTGGAAAAACGATCACCCGACGCCGTGCCCTTCAGTTTGTTTGACCATGTCGGCGGCCTCTGCCCATCCTGCAGCGGACCCATCGCCAAAGAGGAGGGATTTGTCGCCTGGAGGTGCGTCAATTTCGCCTGCCCTGCCCAGGCGGCGAGCCGGATCCGCCAGTTCGTCAGCCGCAAGGCTCTCGACATCGAAGGCATCGGCAGCACGGTGGCGGAAAAACTCGTCGAACGGGAACTGGCCCATTCTCCCTTGGATCTCTTTGAAATTCCGGAAGCCAGTCTGGCGGTGTTGAATCTGGGCACCGACGAGGAGCCCCGCATCTATGGCGAAAAGAACGCCCGCAAGGTGGCGGAAGCGCTGCAGCGCGCCCGAATGATGCCGCTCTCACGCTGGCTCTATGCCATGGGCATTCCTCAGATCGGCGAATCGGCGGCGCGGGAGATGGCCCGGCTCCACGAGACGCTGCCTGACCTGGCAACCTCGGCCATCCTGGCGGAACTTCGCACCCTGAAAACCGGGGAGCGCAAGGATGACAACGCCCTGCTGGCCCCCTACCGCATCGCCTCGGAAGTCGGTCCCGCGGCGGCCTCCAGCGCGTTGGATTTCTTCCGTTCGGCAGCCGGGAAGGCCGTGCTCTCACACATGGAGCGGCTGGGGCTGAACCCGCGTTCGGACAATTTTGCCCCCCGTCCGGAAGAAGCCGCCGCCTCGTACGACCTGCCGCTGGCCGGCAAAACCTTTGTCATCACAGGCACCCTGAGCATCGACCGGGATGACATGAAAGCCCTGATTCTCAGCAAAGGAGGAAAAGTCTCCGGTTCGGTCAGCAAGAAAACCCACTTTGTCTTGGCCGGCGAAGGCGGAGGATCGAAACGCGACAAAGCCATTGAACTGGGCGTTCCCGTGATCACCGAAGGGGAAGCCAGAGCCATGATGGACGGAACGGATTCCACACCGGAATGATCGAGCGCCTCCAGATTGACGGCTACCGGTCGCTGTGTGATGTGACGATCCCCTTCGACCGGGTCACCCTGATCACCGGGGCTAACGGAGTGGGGAAATCCAACGTCTACCGGGCGATGCGCCTGCTCCAGTCCCTGGCGATGGGCACCTTCGGAGAAACTCTGGCCGAGGAAGGAGGCATGCCGGCGGCCCTCTGGGCGGGAGACAGCTATGGTCCTCCCCGGCGCATCCTGCGGTGGAAACTCGATCATGACATTTTCTCCTACGAAATGGAGTGCGGCCTGATCCCAACTGGGCCCGATGATCCCAGTGCCTTCCGAACTGATCCTGACATTAAGAGTGAATCGCTCAAACTCGGCAATCGCCTGGTGGCCAGCCGGAAAAAAGCCCGGGCAGAAGTCGGCAGCCTCCACGGCAATCGTGAACGACTGGAACTTCCTCTGGCGTCAACCGAATCCATGATTCATGCCCTCCGTGACGGGGCCCGCTACCCGGAGCTGGCGGCCGCCCGGGAAGTGTTCGCGGCCTGGCGTTTTTACCACCACTTCCGCACCGATCCCGGATCCCCGGCCCGCCAGCGACGCACCGGCACCTGGTCACCGGTGCTGGCCGAAGACGGCGCCAATCTCGCGTCGGCCTGGCAGACCCTCCTGGAATCAGGATCCGGTGAGATCCTGCGCCAGGCAGTCGATGAGGCCTTTCCCGGCTGCGCCATCGTCGTCGACAGCGAGGAAGGCCAGATGGAAATCTGCCTCGAACGCCCCGGAGTGCACCGGTTGCTCCGGGCGGCGGAACTTTCGGATGGCACCCTGCGTTTCCTCTGTCTCTGCGCGGCCCTACTGAGCCCGCAGCCCCCTCCTCTGCTGGTCTTGAATGAGCCGGAGAACAGCCTCCATGACGCGCTGCTCGCCCCGCTGGGCCGGTTGGTGGCCCGCTCCGCGACACAGACCCAGGTGGTGGTGGTCACCCACGCGGCCGCTCTGATCGATGCTATCGAATCGGAAACCGGCGCCAAGCGGGTGGCGTTGGAGATGTGGGAAGGCCAGACCCGCCGAGCCGGCCATGGAGGAGGGAGACGGTCCTGGACGTTTGAGTAAAAGAGGAGCCGTTGTCTCCCCTTCAGGATCAGCAGGCCACCCAATGTTGAGTGGAACGTGGCCAGGACAGGGACACGCGGCTCCGCACACCGCGTGTCCAATCGTCCGGGTCAGGCCGGACAACTCAGGTCCGGCCCTATCCCCCACCCTGCCGCGCAACGCCGCTCAGGCCAGCTTCCAGGGAGCCCGGTAAGGCACCGCCATCAGCTTGGCTTGGGCGTCGGCATCGCCAACGATCTCCTCTTTGGCGGCATCCCACTTCACCTTACGGCCGAGGTCGTTCGCCACATAGGCGAGATGTCCCGGAGTGATGGAGCGGTGCCCGGTTTCGGCAGGGCAGATGCAGGGTTTCCGGGATTTCACCCCGTCGAGGAAATTGCGGTGATGTTCCGGGGAGACATAGGCTTTCTTGGGACCCGGATCAAACCCGGCTTCGAGCCACTTGGGATTGGACGCTTCAATCTTGCCGCGCGTCACATAGACCCACCCATTCTCGCCGATCCATTTGGCGCCCATCGGATTCACCGAACCGATGGAGGAACGGATGCCGCCGGCATATTCACAGAGGACCTCGTAGTCGACCGGAGAGTTGTAAACGTCCGTTTTGGGCCAGGTCCAGCCCTTCGTTTCGACCGAAAGCGGACCGCTGGCATCCATCCCGAGGGCCCAATGATTGATGTCATTGTGGTGCCCGATCCAGTCCATCAACTGGCCGCCACCGTAGGCGCGGTGCCACCGCCAGCTCCAATGGTTGCGGGCCCGGGAATAGGGCAGCATCGGGGCTGGCCCGGTCCACATTTCATAGTCCAGATGGGAGGGAGGATCAGTGATCGCGGGATCCCCATCGGGCTCGTTGTGCCCCTGGGGCAGGCCCACTTTGACTTCCTGGACCTTGCCGATCAGACCGTTCATGACGAGTTCCACCGCGAGGCGGAATTTCGCATCGGACCGTTGTTGGGATCCCACCTGGAAAATGGCTTTGCGGGCCGCCACTTCCCGGTAGACGGCCTGGCCTTCGGCAAACAGATGGGTCACCGGTTTCTCACAGTAGACATCCTTGCCGTTCTTGAGGGCCTCCAGCGTGGCGAGAGCGTGCCAGTGATCGGGCGTGGCGACGAGGATGGCATCAATGTCTTTCCGGGCGCAGAGTTCACGGAAGTCGGTGTAGGTGTCGCAGCCTTTGGAGGTGCCGCTCTGCATTTGCGCGGCGTAAGCTTTCTCGACATTCTCTTTGCCCGATTGCAGTCCCCACGGGTTGCCCTGGCGTCCGGGATTTTTTCCATAATGCAGCGAATCGACATCGCACACGGCCACCACCTGGGCGTCCGGCTGCTTGAGGAAATTGTTCATGTTGGACGTGCCCTGCCCTCCGACGCCGATGACGCCGATGGTGATACGTTCGCTGGCGGCAGCAACGCCCTCGGCACCGCGGGCCCGGCCCGGAATGATGGTGGGGGCAGCGACAAGCGCGGCGGCAGATTGAATGAAACGACGACGAGAGGTTCGATGGGAGGCCATGGGGTCAAGTGGGGTGAAAGCCCCTCAGAAGCATTCAGGAGCACTGTGGCTCCAGCCTCCGGGAAAGGGGCAGGGACGCCAAGACTACCAAGATTCCGGCCACCAAACCAGAAAAAAAGCCACGCCACCTCTGGCGAAAACGCGTCCCGCGGAGCCGAGGCCGAAAGAGTCCTTTCTGGGAAGTCTTTTCAGCGCCGCCTTCAGGTCGGCAGCACGACGGAGCCGTCGAGGTTTTTTTGGAACCCGTGGAGAGGATTGCCGAAATCGTCGTAGTGACTGATTTTCAGCGCCTCGGGAGTGACTGAAAGATGGCTGAACCCGTAGGTTTCCTTGTAGAACGGAACATTGCGATTGTCGGTGGGTCCGCGGGTCTTGGCCCCTCCGCCGCCCGAGAGGACAAAAGAAGTGAATTTGCCCTCGATCTCCAAGTGCTGCATGTCGTGGTCGTGCCCACAAATGTAGGCATGCACCTGGTGCTTCTGCAACAGACCGCCCCATTCCTTGATCAGGGTGCGCGAATCCCCGTGCTCGCCGTTGGAATAGAGGGGATGATGGCTCACCACCACGGTGAAGGGCGCCCGGGGTTTTTCCAATTCGGCTTTGAACCACTCATGCTGTTCTTCCTCCTCGTCCTCTTTGAGCGAGCGAAACCGGAAACCGGTGGAGAAGGAAGGACGCTTGAAACCGCCGGAAACTGATCGGTAGTTGCTGTCCAGAAAGAGGAAGGTCACCAAAGGCTGGCTGCCCAGATCGACCCGGAACCATTTCCCCGGCATCGTCCAGCGGACCCCGGGTTTCTGCCCGTAAGCCAGTTGCACCTTTTCCCCCTTGTAGTTGTCATGGTAGTCGTGGTTGCCCAGCACCGGCCACATCGGACAGGCGAAAGCGTCCGGCGGATACATGTCTTCGATTTGGTTCTTCCACCGGGAGGATTCGGTGCTGAACCCTTCCTTGTCCTCGCTATAGAAATTGTCCCCCACCATCAGCAGGCCATTGGGCCGGATGGCATTTTTCTCAACAAACCCCTTCATGGCCGCCGCGACCCGACGCTGGTCGGCCCCGCCGGTGCCATAGTCACCGATTGCAAGGAACTGCAGGGACTCCGGTGAGACCTCGACCTGGGCTTTGGCCTCCCGTCGCACATTGAGCGCCAAGGCCGCACTCGAACAAAACAGCGTCTTTAACGCACGACGACGGGAGAGAGGAGTATCGGCAGGCATGGGAGATCCTTAAAAAAGCCACAAAATCGTCACCTTGCAATCAATCCTTGACAATTAACCAGCGATAGAAGGCATACCCCGGCCATCCACAACGGCCAGAGGACTCTCTGGATGGCTGATGGAGACGCCTCGGAGCCACGTTCCGCACCTTGCACAATTCGTCTCCCCCATCTAACGTCCGAGTGCATGAATGACCGTGATTCCTCCATCTCCTCCGGCCTTCCGGCGGCATCTCCGGACGCGCGCACCGAACTCACCCTCTGGGAGGGCAGTCCTTCGGGCTGGCAATTGCTCGGCTGGTGGATCTCCCTCCTCCTGGTCATCACCCTGCCCATCGTCTGGTGGAAATGGCTCGTCCAAAAAAACACCCGGATCCGCCTCACCAATCAACGCCTCCGGCTCCAAACGGGGGTTTTCTCCAAACAGCATGAGGACATCGAGCTCTACCGGGTCAAGGACTGGATCGTGACGGAACCTTTCTGGCAACGCCTGCTCGGTTGCGGAACCATCGCGATGGTGACCAGCGACCGGACGGCCCCGGAGGTAGCTCTGGAGTGGCTCCCGGAGGTCACCGGCTTCGCCGACTCGCTCCGCCAGGCGGTGGAAGCCGTCCGGGACCGCAAACGGGTCCGCGAAGTCGACTTCGGAGAGGACGGTCCCACGGAAAGCGGCTTGTAACCAAAGGACTCCCGATCTTTCCCGGAATGTGGACGGGCTCCGACGGAGCGATCATCGTCCGCGCCGACGCTTTTTCTCCTGCTTCTCATAGAGCGGGACCAGCGTGGCCTCGAACCACTCCCGCACCGCCGCGATCCCTCCGTCGCGGTAGATCAGACCAATGCGGGACTCGACGGTCGTGGGATTGCCCAGGCAGGAGAGGAACTGGTTGCTGGTCATGCGTTCCAGCATGACGCCGTCGAGTGAGCCACGCTGGGCGAGGATCCACTCGCGGGCACAGAGCGAGAGGATCGCGTCTCCGATCCAGGCCTCGTCGCGTTCCCGCTGGATGAGTTGATCCCGGGAAAGCTTCGTGGCAGGGACATCGTGCGCGGACATGGACATATCTGTGGATGGTTTTCAGGAAATCTCAATTCCCGGATCGATGCCTCAACCGGCGAGGAGCCGTTCAGAATCCTCCGGAGACACCGGCCCCTCCTCTTCGGGAGTTTCAGAGGCCGGCACCGTGCCAGGATCGGCATGCTCGGCCGCTTCCCACTCGGGACGGATCCGGCGGTAGCGGACCACGATGATGATCAGGCCGAAGATGGAAAGAACCGACGCCCAGTGCATGACGTGCAGAAGGCCGGATGCAGAGAGGAATCCGGCCAGGACATAGCCGATGATCCGGGAGACGGCTCCGATGGTCATGGTGTAGACGCCCTGGATGGAGTTGCGGAAATCCTCGTGAGCGAGCCGGTTGATGAGGATGACCGGGGCCACGAGGACTCCCATGACTTCCATGCCATGGACAAGCTGAACCACGATGGCCACCCAGGGAGTTGGGAAAAAAGAGAGGGAGAGGAGCCGGAGCAATTGGGCACTGAACCCCAGGATGAGGATTCCCTTGAGCCGGATGACGCGATGCATCCAGGGCATCGCGAGGGTGTAGCCGATTTCCATCACCACCCCGATCGAGATGACCGATCCGATCCACAACTTGGGAATGCCGACCACACTCTCCAGAAAGATCGGGATGAACCCAAAATACATCACTGACGCCATGTTGGCGGGAATCAGAGCGAGACTGAGCCAGCGCGCCTGCGGCGAAATGAGGACGCGGAAAGCTTCGAGGGTGGGAAACTTGGGACGTTCCCCAATGGCGGCATTCTCAGAAGGGATCGCAGGCAACCGGGGCAGGGCCAGGCTGCAGGCCACGCTGAAAACGCAGTAAACAACGGCCAGCGGCAGGATGAGATCGGTGTGATCGGGGAAATATTTGAACACCACCAAGAGCAGAAAACTCGGGATCACATAGCCAACAGTGCCCCAGAGCCGCACCCCCGGGTAGGTCGGACAGGGCATTCCGGCGACGCGGTGGCGTTCCGCCCATTTGAAATAGAGCCCATCCATCAGCGGCAACATGCCCACCAGCACGAGGCCATAGAAAAAGAAGAGCCCCATCCGCATCGGCAGGTCCTGCACCAGATACATTGCCGACAGAACAAATCCGGAGAGGGTGCCCGCCATGGTGAGAATGTGGCGCGTCTCCAGGCGACGATCCGCGAGGAGGGTCAGCAGCACCGGTGAGACCAGCGCCGGAATCTGAGAGATGGCCAGGGCGATGGCCACCTGAAAGTTCGAGAACCCCTGTTCACGCAGGAAAATCCCGACCATGGGAGCCACGCACCCGAGGATCCCATAGGTGAAAAAGTATTGGCGCTTGAGAAACCGCATGGGGAGTCGCGATCGGTGCTGTCCCAGCGCGCCTTGAGGTGGAATGCCGGGATTTTGGCACCGATCCCACCCGATTGCAACTGATGAGGAATGCGGCAATGGGGGTCCGACAGGAATGGAAATGCCCGGGTGGATGCTGCGGAACTCCCCCGGGAGTGGCCGGCCCCTCAGGCGAGGCAATCCAGGTCTTGCCAGAGTCCCGCCGCGATGCGAGAAGTCGCTTACCCGCCATGATTGCTCCCGCTCCCCTCTCTGCAAGGCTCCGCACCGCGGTCCTGTTCACCGCCGGATGGCTCTTCCTCGGATCTTTGCAGGCCCAAACCGGGGAAGGTTCGCGGACCCGGAAAAAAGACTACGACGTCACCGCCAACGGCACCGAGCAGATCGCGGCGGCGCTGGTGACAGCGAAAGCGGAAAAGAAACGGGTCCTCGTTCATTTCGGCGCCAACTGGGTGAGCTGGTGCTTCGCCCTCAACAAAATGTTCCGCACCGAACAGGTCAAGGCAGCCCTCGACAAGGATTTCGTGGTGGTGGCGATCGATGTCAACCAAGGACACAATGCGGAGGTGGACCTGCTCTATGAACATCCCACCAAATACGGCTTGCCGACGATCATCGTCCTTGATGCCGAAGGAAAACTGCTTACCACGAAGGCCACCTCGGAACTGGAAAAAGGGAACGGCCATGATGCGGAGGCCTTTCTAAAATGGCTCCAGGAATGGACTC
The DNA here is from genome assembly GCA_020852405.1 of Verrucomicrobiales bacterium. Lineage (GTDB taxonomy): Bacteria > Verrucomicrobiota > Verrucomicrobiia > Verrucomicrobiales > DEV007 > JACKQE01. Next base: position 3,973 of record JADZAX010000301.1, on the reverse strand, counting down.
CCAAGGCCTAGAACTCCGTCGGGCGGCTCCAAAGGCAGTGCCTGGCAGCGGCCCATCCGCGACGCCGGAGTCTTCAGCACCAGCCGTTTGCCGATCCCGGGACTGGCGGCGGGCCGGATCCGGAGTATTTTGTCCCTAAGATTTCCGGGATGATCCGGTATTCATCCCTGCAAAGGCTGTGTGCCATGAATCTGCTCCCGGTGACCTCCCCAGACCCTTCTTTCGACAACCTCCTCGAGGCGCATCAGCCGCGCCTCTATGGCTACATTCTCTCCCTGACCGGGCAGCCGGCGACCGCCAAGGACGTGCTCCAGGAAACGAATCTGGTGCTTTGGAGGAAAGCAGAAACATTCCGACCAGGAACCAACTTCACCGCCTGGGCGATTCGGGTGGCCCATTTCCAGGTGCTCTCGCAGCGTCAGCGGCAACGCCGGGACCAGTCCCGCCTGGTCTTTGATGATGCCCTGATGGAATTGATGGCCGGGGAGTCGGAAGAGGAGGCCCTGGCGCAGGACAACCGGACGCAGGCCCTCACAGTCCGGGCGGAGGCGCTGCAAGACTGCCTCCTCAAATTGCCGCCCCGCCAGCGAGACCTGGTTCGCCGCCGCTATCTCGACGGGCAATCAGTGGCCGTGCTCTCCGAAGCTCTCGGCGAACCCGCCAACCGCATCTCCCAGATTCTCTTCCGGGCCCGCAAAGGTCTCCTCGACTGCCTCAGCGTGCGTCTCCGGCTCCGTCACCCCTGAGCCCGATTTTTCTCCCTTCTCTCACTCTCATGTCCACAGATCCTTCCACCGAAGACCTCCACCGTCTGGCCTCGGGATTCCTCGACGGCACCCTCCCGCCGGAGGAAATGTCGGTGTTCCTCGATTGCCTCGCCCGCCGGCCCGAAGCCCGACAGATTTACCGCTCGCTTTGCGAGTTGGAAGCCCTCCTCATCCAGGACGGCACAGTGCGCCAGGTCCTCGCGGACGCTGACGATGAACCGGCCAATGTCCTGCCGCTCCATCCGGCCCAGGCCCTGCCGGAAGGCGGGATCCATCAGGAACGCGGGACAGAAGCCCAGCGGCCGACGCGTCGCGGCCGGGTGGCCATTCTGGCGGGACTCGCCGCAGCGGTGATACTCTCTGTGGCCTATCTCCTGAGGTCACCGGAGACTCCGTTGCCCCGTCCTCCCCAACCCGCCGGGACTGCCCTCCCCGTGGCCGTGCAAGAATACCACCCCTCCCCGAGCGCAGCCGAAGCTCCGGTGACGCCTCCTGCCCCGGTCGTCGTCCCCCCGCCGCCGGCCCAAACCCCGGAAGAGGCCTATGCGCGGCTCCAGATCGCGGACAATGGATCCAACAAACGTCCTCCGGCCCAGGGAGGATCCGTCGTGGCCAAGGTCCGGTTCAACCGCGACGTCCGACCGCTCTTGTCGGAAAACTGCTTTTCCTGTCATGGTCCGGACTCGTCGGGCCGCAAAGCCGACCTGCGTCTCGACCGGGAAGATCTCGCCTTTGCTCCCCGGAAAAAAGCCCCCCCCGTCCTGACCCGGTTCCGTCCGGAGAAAAGCGAACTCTACCGCCGCATTGCCGAAGACTCACCGGACGATCTGATGCCGCCTCCGGATTCCCACAAAAAGCTCAGTCCCGCGGAGATCGAACTCCTCCGCCGGTGGATCGAGGAAGGCGCGGAATGGGAGGAGCACTGGGCCTTCATCCCGCCGAAAAAAACCGAGCCGCCCCTAATCGCCGGTGACACTTGGAGCCGCAACGAGATCGACCGCTTCATCCTCGAGGAAATGGGATCTCGCGGACTGAAGCCCTCGGCCGTGGCGGAACCCCACTCCCTGCTGCGGCGCCTCACGCTCGACCTCACCGGTCTCCCGCCGACGCCGGAGGAGAGCGCCGCGTTCGCCCGCGATCCCTCCCCGGAAGCCTATGAGAAAGCGGTCGACCGGCTCCTCCAGTCCGAACATTACGGGGAGCACCGGGCGCGCTACTGGCTCGACGCGGCCCGCTACGCCGACACCCATGGATTGCATCTCGACAACTACCGGGAGATGTGGGCTTACCGGGACTGGGTAGTCAGTGCCTTCAATGCCAACCTTCCGTTCGACCGGTTCACGCTGGCCCAACTCGCCGGCGATCTGCTGCCCAACTCCACCGAGGCAGACCGCATCGCGACCGGCTTCATCCGCTGCAATGTCACCTCAAGCGAAGGCGGAGCCATCCCCGAGGAATTCGCGGCGCGCTACGCGGTGGACCGGACGAGCACCATGGGCACCGTCTGGATGGGCCTGACGCTGGGCTGCTGCGCCTGCCACGACCACAAATTCGATCCGGTGACGCAGAAAGAGTTCTACTCGCTCCTCGCCTACTTCAACAACCTCGACGAGGACCCGATGGACAAGAACGACAAGAACTCCCGTCCCGCGATGTTCATCGGAGCCGGCGAACCGGTGGACGATCGTCTCACCCGAGCCCGCGCAGCCGTGACCGGGGCCGCCAAAGCGCGCGACACGGCCATTGCCGCGACTGAGACGGCTTATCAGGCGTGGTTGACCGATCCGGCGACCCGGGACCTTAAAGAAATGCCCTGGCCAGCCCCCCCGGTCTTCACGTTGCGGACCGAAGGGACCGCTACGCTGGCGGCTCCGTTCGATGTGCGGACTCCCTTTGCGGTCCAGGCCGCGTTCACCACCCCGGCGACAACCGATTCGCTCCCCGTGCTGGAGTTAACCGATGCGTCTGGACGGGCGCGGTTCCGGCTGTCGGCGAGCGCCAACCGGATCACTGCCGAAATTTACGGGAAGACCTCGACCGACTACGCCGGCTCCGCCCGGATCCGCGGAGTCCGGGGAGAAACTCGCTACGAAGTGCTCGTCAATAGCGATGGCTCCGGCAATGGAGCGGGCCTCCAGATTTACCTCAACGGCGCCTTCGCGACGAACAACGCCTTCTCCTTCGGCCAGCTCAGCGCGGACAGCGCGCCCGTCACCGGGATCCGGCACGGGAACGCTGCGATCGTGCTGGAATCGGCGGTGGGATTCCCCCGCCACCTCGGCAGCAAAGACCGTGATGCCCTCAAGGACCGAGCGGCCCTGCCCGGATTGCTGCGCAAACCGGCCGAGAAGCGCAACGACACGGAGAAGCAGCGGCTCCGGGAAGCCTATGCCCAACTTGTCGATCCCCTGTTACGGGAGCCCAATGCCGCCCTCGCGGCAGCGGAGGCCGCGGCTTCGGCGATCGAAACCGGCACCCCGCTGACCTTGGTCGCCAAGGAAAAAGCACAGCCCGCGATGGCCCATGTGCTCTTCCGGGGCGAGTATGACCAACCCCGCGACGAAGCAGCGCCCGGCGTGCCGCAGGTGCTGCCCGGCCTGCCGGAGAACGCTCCCGCCAACCGCCTCAGTCTGGCGCGCTGGCTGGTCGACCCGGAACACCCCCTGACAGCGCGAGTCACGGTGAATCGCTTCTGGCAGGAGCTTTTTGGCACCGGCCTTGTGAAAACCGCGGAAGACTTCGGCGCTCAGGGCGAACGCCCGTCGCATCCCGAGCTCCTCGACTGGCTGGCGGTCGATTTCCGGGAGCATGGCTGGGACGTCCGGCGTCTCCTCAAAACCATGGTGATGTCCGCCACCTACCGTCAAACCTCGTCCGCCTCCGAGGAGCATTACCGGTCCGATCCGGAAAACCGCCTCCATGCTAGAGGTCCCCGCTTCCGCCTCGACGCTGAAATGATCCGGGACCAGGTGCTCTTCAGCAGCGGCATCCTATCGACTCGGCGCGGCGGTCCTTCGGTAAAACCGGATCAACCCGACAACATCTGGGAAGTGTTGGGTTACCAGGGCAGCAACACCATGGTCTTCTTTCCCGACCAGGGCGACAACCTTTACCGCCGCAGCCTCTACACCTTTTGGAAACGCACCGCTCCCCCGCCGAACATGACGCTTTTCGACGCCCCCAACCGGGAGAGCTGCACGGTCCGG
>JADZAX010000300.1 GCA_020852405.1 Verrucomicrobiales bacterium | reverse complement strand
GGAGGATGTCCGCCGCAAACTGGAAGAACTGCGCTGAGTCCCACAGGCTTCCGGTCGGGGTGCGCAAGGTCTCCGGGAGGTCCCGGAGGCCTTTTTTCCTCGGTGACAGAACCGTTTGTCCGGTGGCGTTTCCGCTTTGGCTGTGCGAGCGTGTGACGTCGCCGCCATGCCCGAGGATTCCCAGACCATCGCTGTAGAAAACGAGTCCATCGAGATCCGTTGCCATTTCATCCGCCACCGCAATGCCCTCCTCGTCCGGGGGCAGTTCACCCCGCTTTACACCGATCATTATCTCCACCTCATGCAGCATGGGCTGCGCTACCCGGCCGAAGCCGACCAGTTTCTCAAGGATGGCCTGACCGCTTTGACCCTCCACCTGGCCTCCCGTCCGCGCAACGAAACCGTGGCTTGGACGCTGCACCAACAGAATCCACCGAGGAATTTCTTCATCACCGGAAGCAGCGTGACCGGTGCGGTGACCGGTCGGGTTTTTCTCGACGGGGTCAAGGAGCATGCCTCGAACCTCTTTTACAGCCAGACGACCAGTGAAGGCAAGGAGCCCCGGGTCAGCGTGGTGGAGTTTGAAGAAACGTCGGCCTTTGCCGCCGTGGAATCCTTCTACCGGCAGAGTGAGCAGCGACCGGCGCGCTATTTCTGTGGTGACGATGAGTCCTTTGCCATGCTGAGCGCGCAGCCCGATTGTGACCTGCCCTGGTTTTTTGGACTCAATGACGACGACATTCGCCGGATCGATGAAGTGGAGGAGCTGAGTCTTTTGGAGACCCGGGCCTACCGGTTTGATTGTGGCTGCGATCTTGAGCGCATCCTCCCGGCGGTGGCCCGGCTCACGGGGGCCACGCTGGAAGAGCTCTTCGAGAGCGGGGAAGCGATCAAGGTCGAATGCCCCCGGTGTGGCGCAAAATATGAGGTGGACCGGAAAGATTTGCCGGGCGGAAATCCTTGATTTCATGCTCGTCTGGAATCTTCCGGCAATGTCACTATCAAAAGGCTGGCACGGGGCCTGCTTAGATGATGGTAGTTTCCTGGGTTCAGGAACCCCCCCTCCATGTCCATCCACGTCGCCTTACGTCACGCCACGACCTACCGTTTTGACCGGCCGGTCAGTCTGTCGCCCCATTCCATCAGGCTCCGGCCCGCTCCGCACTGCCGTGCACAGGTCTTGGGCTATTCGCTCCGGGTCAGCCCGCAGCCCCATTTCCTGAACTGGCTCCAGGACCCCCAGTCCAACCACGTGGCTCGGCTTGTCTTTCCGGAAAAGGCCACCGAATTCCGTGTTGAAGTCGATTTGGTGGTTGAAATGGCGGTTTACAATCCGTTTGATTTTTTCCTGGAGAAAGAAGCGGAAACCTATCCCTTCACCTATGATCCCATCCTGGTGCACGAACTGGCCCCTTTCCGGCAGGTTCTGCCCGCGACGAGCCGGCTCCGGGAGTATGTCGCCGCGATGCACCAGAAACACGGCGAAAAAGAGCCGGCCCCGAGAACGATCGATTTCCTGGTGGCGTTGAACCGGGCGGTCAATCAGGAGGTGCGCTACCTGATCCGACTGGAACCCGGAGTGCAAACCCCGGAGGAAACGCTGGCCCGGGGGAGCGGTTCCTGCCGGGACTCTGCCTGGCTGTTGTGCCAGATACTCCGCCATCTCGGCATCGCGGCCCGCTTTGTCAGTGGCTATCTCATTCAGCTCAAGCCTGATGAGGTGCCGCTGGATGGTCCTGCGGGCGCGAGTGAAGATTTCACGGACCTGCATGCCTGGTGCGAAGCTTACTTGCCCGGAGCAGGCTGGATCGGTCTGGACCCGACTTCGGGTCTGTTGGCCGGGGAGGGGCACATCCCGCTGGCGGCGACTCCCGATCCGGGCAGTGCCGCGCCGATCAGTGGGATGACTGACACATGCGAAGTCGAGTTTGATTTTGAAATGTCAGTGACCCGCATCCAGGAGTCCCCGCGGGTCACGAAGCCCTACACCGAGGATCAATGGGCCGCCATTGAATCCCTGGGGCACCGCATCGACGCGCAACTTGAGGAGGATGATGTTCGGCTCACCATGGGTGGCGAGCCGACCTTTGTCAGTATCGATGACATGGAAGGGGCCGAGTGGAACATGGAGGCGGTTGGTCCGACCAAGCGCCTCCTCGCCAGCGATCTGCTGCGCCGCCTGCGGGGACGGTTTGCTCCGGGAGGGCTGCTTTTTCATGGCCAGGGGAAATGGTATCCCGGTGAAATGCTGCCCAGATGGGCGCTGGCGGTGTATTGGCGGCGTGATGGGCAACCCATCTGGCGCGATCCCGCTCTGCTCGCGGACGATGCCCAGAGTTACGGACATGATGAAAAGGATGCCCGTCGCTTTGGACTGGCGCTGGCGCTGGCGCTGGGTGTCGATCCCCGCTTTCTTATAGGAGGGCATGAAGATGCCTTTTACTACCTGTGGAAAGAGCGTCGCCTGCCGGTGAATGTGGATCCCTTCGAGTCGAATCTGAAAGACCCGCTGGAGCGGGAGCGCCTGGCGAGGATTTTCGGGCAGGGGCTCGACAAGGTCATTGGTTTTGCGCTTCCTCTGCGCCGGCAGCGGGCGGAAGGTCATGCCGTGTGGGAGAGTGGGCCTTGGTTTCTGCGCGACGACCGGCTCTACCTGATCCCGGGGGATTCTCCGATGGGATACCGGTTGCCTCTGGACAGTCTGCCCTGGGTCAGTGAGACGGATTTTCCGTGGGTGCATCCGCCCGATCCTTCGCATGACCGCGAAGCTCTGCCACCGCAGTTTTTCAGCCGGGTGAACTACCTGCGTGCCGCCGCGGGAGGCATTGACTCCTACATTGCCGACATGGAATCTTCCGGCAGCTGGACAGTGCCCGAGACCCGCATTCCCGGCTCGCAGGAATCCGCCGCTTGGCTGACCCG
>JADZAX010000299.1 GCA_020852405.1 Verrucomicrobiales bacterium | reverse complement strand
CTCGTGCGCCGCCTTTACCTCGACATCATTGGCCGCATTCCCACCAAGGCCGAGACATTGGCCTTCCTCGATTCCAAAGACCCGCACAAGCGCGACACACTCATCGACACCCTCCTCGAGTCGGATGGCTATGTCAGTCATTTCTACAATTTTTGGGCCGACATCCTGCGCGCCAAATCCGATCTCAGTGGTGCCGCCCAAAGCCTTCCGGCGGGGACTGCCTATGCCGACTGGATCAAGCAAAGCCTGCGGGAAAACAAGCCCTATGACACCTTTGTTCGCGAAATGATCACCGCCAGCGGATCGACCTGGGAAAACCCCGCCATCGGTTACTACATCCGTGACTATGGGATGCCTCTGGACAATCTGGCCGTCACCACCCAGGTATTCCTCGGGACCCAAATCGTTTGCGCCCAGTGCCACAACCATCCTTTCGACAAGTGGACCCAGATGGATTACTACCATCTTGCGGCCTTCACCTATGGTCAAATGACGACCAACAATTCGGCCAATCAAAGGGCCGCGCTCGCCCTGGCAGGGGGGCCCAAAGTGGCCAAAGGCAAATCCAAGAACAAACCTGCGTCCACTCCTGTGGCTGAGACGGAAGGTGGACAAACAACCAACCCAAAGGATGGGTTGACCAAGCAGGAACTCGTCAAGGCCTTCTCCGAAATCCTCAAACCGGTGCGGTTCAACAACGTGGTCGAAACCGAAAGGCCCCTCACTCTGCCTCACGACTATAAATACGACGACGCCAAGCCGAAATCGCCGGTGACTCCCAAGGCTCTCTTCGGGCCCGAAGCACCCCTCACACCGTCGGAGAATCCCATCCAAGCCTTCGCCCTTTGGATGACCTCTCAGGAAAATCCGCGCTTCACCAAAGTGATCGCCAACCGTCTCTGGAAGCGGGCTCTGGGCCTGGGGTTGATCGAACCGGTGGACGAATTGAGGGACGACACGGTGGCTTCCAACCCTGAACTGATGGATTTCCTCGCAGGCCGGATGAAAGCGTTCGGCTATGACATGAAAAAATACCACCGGATGATCTACACTTCCGGAACCTACCAGCGTGAAGCCAGTCCGAAAGAGGTGACCCTTGGGGAGACTTACCATTTCCCGGGCCCGATCCTGCGGCGCATGAGTTCCGAGCAGATCTGGGACTCCCTCGTTTCCATGGCGGTGGAGAATCCGGACGCGCCGGATCCGGCGCAGGAGCTTGCCGCCCGACGCCGGCTCACCGAGGTTGAGCTGATCGGTGCGGCGGTCTACGACATGCCTCCTGCCGACTGTCTTGCCCAGGCCCGCGACATCGCCCAGGTCCAGAAAACCCTTGCCGCCGAGATCCAACTTTCCCAATCGAAACTCGTGGAAGCCCGCGCGACCCGGAATCCCGACGCCATCAAAACTGCCGTCAAAGAAGCAGCCGTGATCCGGCGTCGCCTCGAGACCGAAATCGAAAAGCGAGTCTACCGCGCCGGCCTTGAGGAAAAACTGACCGTCTCCCAGGGCAACGTCGGAAACGCCGAGGAAGCTGATGCCTTCCTCGCGGAAATCGCCGCCGTCATGAAAGACCTTCCCGCTGAAGGCAGTGACGATGCCCCGCCCATGCGCGCTCGCAAGGCTGATATGGAAGGCAAAGCACCCCGGAGAACCGGGTTCGTCAATGACATTGTCAGCGCCCTCATGAAGCCGGAATTGGTCTCCTTGCGCCAAGCCGAGAGAGAGCGGTCAGCCAGTGAAACTGCGGCCTGGGGAATCGACACTCCGGCCGAGACTCGTTCCTATGCGAATTTCTCCGCCGCCCGGGCGCGCATGATCCGGGCATCGGAACTCCCCTCCCCGGCACCGCGCGGGCATTTCCTGCGTGAGTTCGGCCAGTCGGACCGCGAGCTGGTGGAAAATTCCACCGACCAGGCATCCATCACCCAGGCACTGTCGCTACTCAATGGCCCCTATGCCAGCGCCGTCGCCAGTCGGTTCTCGGTCATCGGCCGGGAGATCGCTGCTTCCAAAGGCCAGGAGGCGCGCCTGGACGCCATTTATCTCACCATGATGAGCCGCAAGCCCACCGCAGAAGAGCGTCGCATCTTCGCCGAAGCCTCCGACAGCATGGGAGGCAGCCAGCCCCAAAGCGGCATCATTTGGACCCTCCTCAACACGCGCCAGTTTTTCTTCATCCAGTGACTCGGGATCCCCACCCGCAACGCGACTTCCTCACCACGCCGGTTTTCCAGCCCCATGAACCCACTCCTGCTCCGTGCCGATGAAATGACCCGCCGTGACTTCACGGCGACGCTCGCCAAGTCATTCCTCGGGGTCTCCGCGCTTTCCGGTTTGTCCCTGCCTTCCGCCCGCGCCGCCGGGGCCGGAGCCTCTGCCCTCAGGCAAATCGCCACGGCCAAGCGCGTCATCTACCTCTACATGACCGGAGGGATGAGCCATCTCGACACGTTCGACCCCAAACCCGGCAGTGAAGTCATGGGACCGACCAAGGCCATCCGCACCAGTGCCGACGGCATCCAGGTCTCGGAGTATCTGCCCCGGCTCGCCAAACAGGCCCACCACCTTGCGGTGATCAATTCCATGGCCTCGACCCAGGGAGCCCACAAGCAGGGCAACTACTTCATGCACACCAGCTACACGCTGCGCAGCTCCATCCGCCATCCCGCCATGGGGGCCTGGTTGCTCAAGTTCCAGGGCCGCCACAACTCCGCCCTCCCGGGCAGTGTCATGATCGGTAACGACAGCAGCCATCCCGGAGCCGGCTTCTTCGAAAGCAAGCTCTCCCCGCTCATGTTGACCAGCGCGGAAACCGGCCTCCCGAACAGCCGCCTTCGCGAAGGGGTGGATGAGAAAGCCTTCTCGGTCCAACTCGAGGTCGCTTCCCGGCTCGATACCGCGTTTGTGGAGAAATACGACCAAAAGAATGTGCGGGCCTACGCCGACATGTATGACGACGCCCTGAAGCTGATGAAGAGCCGCGACCTCGCCGCCTTCGACCTTTCCAGGGAGTCCGATGCCACGCGCGAGCGCTACGGCTATGACACTTTCGGCCAGGGCTGTCTTCTGGCCCGGCGTCTCGCCGAAAGCGGCGTCAGGTTCATCGAAGTTTCCTACGGCAGCTGGGACACTCACAACGCCAATTTCGTCAATGTGCCCGACAAAGCGGAAGTCCTGGACCAGGGCATGTCCGCGCTGCTGGAAGATCTGGAGCGCCGCGGGCTGCTCGAGGACACTCTCGTCGTTCTGGCGACCGAGTTCGGCCGCACCCCGGAGATCAACGCCAACGAAGGACGGGATCACCATCCGCAGGCCTTCAGCTGCGTCCTCGCGGGCGGCGGCATCCGGGGCGGTCAGATCCATGGCAAGTCCGATGAGCGCGGGGCCAAAGTGGTGGAAAACGAAGTCGCTGTGCCCGATCTGAATGCCACCATCGGCTACGCGTTGGGACTGCCCTTGGATCTGGTCCTCTACTCCCCAAGCAAGCGCCCCTTCACCGTGGCCGACAAAGGCAAGCCGGTGGTGTCGCTCTTTTCCTGAGGAAGGCGCTGGCAACGCCGGGTTTTTGCAGGACCCCAATCCCGCAAGGTTGGCAGACCATCAGGGAAAGAAGCCACCGGTGGGGAAAGTTCCCCCCACACCGGTTCGAGGGGGGGCGTCTGCCGAGGGGTATAAAATTGACTCGTGAGTGGGATGGGGCTACTGGTTCCTTCTCCTTTTCAAGCAGTATGCGAAACACCGAACCACTGCAAATCCCGACGGCTATTGCAGCCCTTTGTCTGTTTCTGTTCGGGCCCGGTTTACAGGCCCAAACCAAGGTTGTTCATCCACTTCAGGGAATGGCTCTGCCGGAATCCGGACAAGTGGAAGTGAGCAACCAGAAGGGTGAGACCCGGATCATCAAGGCCAGAGCCACCACTTCGCAGTCCGAGACAGCCTCCGAACCCCAATTCTCCCTTGCCATCCGCCCGGGAGACCTGATCCGAACGCCCCAGGATGTTTTTTGTGATGTCCTGATTCCCAGCGTGGGGACACTCCGTCTGGCGCCTGAAAGTGAAGTGCGTCTCCCGGCAGAAAATTCCGAAACGGACAAACAGGAGAATAGCATGGAGCTTTTGAAAGGAAAGCTGTTCATGGACATTGATGGGGTCGCTTTGAAACGTCAGAACAACCAGCAATTCCGGCTCAAAACACCCACCACGATCCTGGCGGTTCGAGGAACCCAGTTGTTCGCTGAAGCCAGGGATGGCGTTGATACGGCGGGGGTCTTCGAAGGGGAAATCGTGGTGATGGAAGTGGCTTCCGGTCAGTCGACCGCAGTCCAAAGCGGCATGGCGGTGGATTCCAAACCCGGAGGGATCGGTCCCCTGAGAAAGGCCACGGAAGAGGAGACCCGAGCCGGGGACATCTTTGATCCGCTGACACTCCAT
>JADZAX010000298.1 GCA_020852405.1 Verrucomicrobiales bacterium | reverse complement strand
CGCAACCTCCAGGCGGCATGGGCGCGCAATGCGGGGTGGAAACTCCCCAGGAACCGGCCATCCCAGGCGATGAGCGACACGGGAATGTCAGCGCGGAGCAAAGCGGCGAGGGCGTCGCCCGTAAAGTGGGTCGATTCGACGGCGATGAGGCGATCCAAGTCCCGAATGGGAATGACACGGAGCACGGTGTTCTGCCCGGACTCGTCGCGACCGTGGACTTCCAGTCGCTCCGAGACGAGACGGACTTTGCAGCCAGGGGTGTTGATGCAAGCGGTGGGCATGGTCGAGATCTGGCTCAGGAGCAACCTTTGAAAAGGAACATCAGCAAAACGACGGCGATGACGATGCCGAGGCAGCCATCGTCAGGACGCTGACGGTGGACTTGGATCCATTCGTCATGACGGGCCCGGATGTGGCGGACTTTGCGGCGGCTCATGGGATCAACTTCTCCCGAGAACTCCAGCACACACTTTGGGGGACATCCGGGGATGAACCCGGCTTAACTCCGCAACCGAAAAGTGAACGGGGGCAGCACCAGAGAGCGAACGGGGAATTGCCATCCGACATCGGCTTTTTTGAGACGGCTGCGCAGTTCGCCCAATTCGTGCCGGACGGTCTCTGTGTCCATACCCGCGGGCTTGAGACCGGTGGGGATGAAGTGGGCGGTTTTGAGCCAGACAACCATCTCTTCGGCGATCTGGGGCTGATCGATCGGACAGGTGCCGTTCTCGTGCGACTGCAGCAGGAAGTGAAGAATGGCCAATACCTTGGACCGAATCCCAATGGGAGTTCCATCGATCCAAAGGCGCTTTTCGCGGTGGCTGATCTCGATGTGGGCGGGTTTCGCCGCGTCGGACTTAAGGACCTTGCTCCACTTTTTAACCAGACCGTCGAAGCTGCCGGGAATCTCCTTCAGATCGTCGAACCGATTGCGCAGGGGGACGTAGGGGACGTCGGCCAGTTGGACGTCGGCCATGGCCGGAGCGTGCGCTTTCCCCTCACGGTCCTCCAGCGCCGGGCCGGGTTGGCCGGGAAAGTAAAAACCCGGCAGATTTTCGTAAGGAGCCCCGACCAGCACATGCGTGAGCCGGTCCGTCTCCCTCCCCAGGAGCGTCACCGCAGCATGGAGAAGAGCCCCCATGGTCTTCCGCCCGCCGGCAATGCTGGCGATCAAAGGGGTGTCAGGGTTCATGGTGACACGGCGGACTTCCTCAAGGATGAAACTGGCGGCCAGCGCGTTTTCCGCCGGGGTGCGGATGTCCGGCAAAGGATCAAAAAGACCGCTCTTGGGGTTGGCCTGACCAATAATACGGGGTTCTTCGGCGATGAGTTCCTCATCCCCGGACTTCACCGCAGAGCGCAGGGCCTCCCAAACCGTCTGCCCTCCCATGACAGGCTGCGGGGAGAACAGCCGCTCCTTGATCTTCCCCGCCCCGATCTGGGTGGTGATGAAAATAACACGCCGTGGCAGAGTGCGCGGTTTTTCCTTGGCCAGCGCCCAGACGGTTTCGGTGACGATGGCCGGGGTAAGCCCGGTGACGGCGAGAAGGGTGGGTCCCATGGAATTATGCGGAAAAGAAGGAGCGGATCTCATCTCCAACATGCACGTTGATACCCATGGCTTTGCCAAGCTTCTTCAGGGATGCCACTTCTGAGACGTCACTTACTTGGAAAACAGCCAGATGCACTGCGGCATAAGATCCCCCTAAAGTACGGGCCCGATCTCGCCAGGAGGAAAGATGCTCAAGTTTGGAGACGTGCTTCAGGCCTGACTTGCAGGAAATAATGGCCAGGCGCAATTCTTTGCGATCGAGCAACACCAAGTCGGTTTCGCCATAGTCGGCAGGGTCTTCCGATTTCATTGGCTCCACACTCCAGTGAACATCGGCAAAGCGGTCACCGTCACCCGCAAAGGCCGCCACCGCCAATTCCAACCAACCGCCATCCAACAAATTCGAGGCCCGTTCCACGCTGGATTTAACGGGATCGGCCTTCAAATAGGCACGACCTGTGAGATCCACGTTGATAAGTCCAGCTTCAGCCGCCGCGTCCAGGTAATTTTCCGCCGCCTCACTTTGCGGTGAGGGAAGGGGTTGTTGGAGAAATTCCCGGAGCTTTGACGCTTGTTTGGCAATCCTGCCGCTCTCGTCCCGGGGCAACCCCGCCCGAATGCTCCCGGTCCACGCCTGGATGGCGGCTTGGTTGTGCGAGCGGAGTTCCCAGGCGCGTCTCCCGAACAAAAGTAGTTTCTCGGAAATGCTGTCCTCCCTGATGGACTTGCCTTGGGCCGCCATCACGACCGGGACGGTCAACTTGTCCACCGTTTCAGCAAGGCTCGGCATTCCAGTCCAGAGACCAGTGCCGACATCGACGAAGGAACGACTGTTCAACGTGTCCGTATAGAGCGCGGCCAACCGGTGCCGTTCCGCGAAGCGGTAAGCCCCGATCGACATCAACTTGGTCCCCCCGGTGACGTTGAGGGCAAAACGGAACTCAGGGTATTGGCCGATGATTTCATCGAGCGCGGTCTCCGTCTCCCCGATGGTCGGGGATTCATTCGGGATGGTGGCAACAGGCAGGAACTTCATGTCAGTCAAACCAGCCACGAGGCAGCCTGCTTTCAAATGCTCGGCGGTTTGATCGAAACGGGGACTGCTGCTCCTCACCTGCAGGATGGCGGCGGGGCGCAATGCCAGGGTGGGCAGCAAATTTTGCAGCGTTTGCT
>JADZAX010000297.1 GCA_020852405.1 Verrucomicrobiales bacterium | reverse complement strand
GCTTGGAACCGACCGTCCTGAAATGCCGGGCTACATTTTTTGCCCCGGGATCAACATGCCGAACGCGGTTTCCAGCACTGGGTTCCTCCCCCGCAGCAGGGCTCCCTGGAAGCTCGGCACGAAAAGTCTGGGGGAAAATCTCGCCCAGCCCGGCTGGGAGGTTCAATCCTTGAAACCCCGCCCCGGTCTCGGCCAGGAGCGCTTCAAGGAACGCCACCGGCTCCTGCAAAGTCTCGATGACTCAGCTGTGGGCGCCTCCGAAGGGGCACAGGCCATGAAGGAAAATACCGTGCACGCTCTGGACCTCCTGACCAGCCCGGCAGCCCAAGCCGCTTTCGATTTGACAAGGGAGAGCGAAGCCACCCGGAACCGGTATGGTCGCGACCACCGGGGGCATTGCTACCTCTTGGGCAGACGGCTCATCGAAGCAGGGGTCAGGTTCGTCACCGTGACCGTCATTCAACCTCCCGAGCACGTGTCGCGGCCCGGATATGGCCAACCGAACGGGGTTTTTCTGAACTGGGATCACCACGAGGGAATCTACCGCAACGGCCCCTGCGGCGGTCCGCAGGGCAAAGGCAACCAGGAACGCTACGGACTCCCCCATCCTGTGATGATGCCGAGTTTGGACCGCTCCTACAGCGCTCTGATCGAGGACATGCACCAGCGGGGGCTCCTCGAAGAAACCCTGGTGTGCTTTGTCACCGAAATGGGACGCACGCCCAGAATCAACCAATATGGAGGCCGCGACCACTGGAGCCGGGCTCTTTCGATTGCTTTCGCCGGTGCCGGATGCCCCGCAGGGGCAGTCATCGGAGCCACCGACAAACACGGGGGTGAAGTCACGGAGAGGCTTTACACCCCGTATGATTATGCGGCGACCATCTACCGGAAGCTGGGTATTCCTGACAACCAGCGCCTCGAAAAGCCCGGTGGAGTGGCGGTGAACCTCACCGACAGTGGGACCCCGATCAAGGAACTGTTTGCGTGACCCTGCGACCGGGCTTCGGAGCATCTCCAGAAGGGCTCACAATCCAGCTTCCCCCGACGGGTATTCCGGCCAGATCCGCTGCCCAATTGTCTACGGGCGAGGTTCTTTTTTACGGAAAAAGGAAGCCAGGTAGGCCAGCCTCCCTCCGGCCGCCCTTACTCGACAAGGGTTCCGCATTGCTGGCAGTAACGGGCCTGGGACCCATGGTCACTCCACCCACATTCTTTGCAGGTGCGGGATCTCTGACGACTTCCCGCCATTTCCCGGCCAATTTCGGAAGTGACGATCCCAGTCGGCACGGCAATGATGGCAAAGCCAGTCAGCATGATCACCGATGCCATGATCTTGCCCAGAACCGTGACCGGGGAGACATCGCCATAGCCAACCGTTGTGATGGTCACGATAGCCCAGTAAATGGCCTGCGGGATGTTGGCAAAATCCGGGTTCGCGTCGCGTTCCAGCACATACATGATGGTTCCATCGACAAACACAAGGGCGAGGACGGACCAGAGGAACACCATGATCTTGCGCCGGCTGGACTTCAGGGCATTGAGAAGGACACTGGCGTCCCCCAGATACTCGACCATTTTCAGAATCCGGAACATGCGCATCAATCTCAGAACCCGCAAGGTCATGAGGTAATGCGTGCCGGGGATGAACAGTCCGATAAAAGCGGGCAGCACCGATAGGAGATCGACCACTCCGAAGAAACTGGAGACATACCGCCAACGCCGTCGCACAACCCAGAGTCGGGCCAGATATTCCAGGGCAAAAATACCGGTAAAGGCCCACTCCAGAATCAGGAACAGCCGGCCATACTGCGACCTCCATGAATCCACACTCTCAAGGACCACGGTAAGGACGCTGAGCAGGATCACTCAAAGCAGCGCCACATCGAAGGTACGGCCAGCGGGGGTGTCTGAAAGGAAGATGATCCTCCAAAGGCGTTCACGCCAGGATGCGGGATCGGGGAGAGAATCAGCCATAGCGGGTGAACCGTTGGCTTTCTACAGCCCTGTGGAAGGGGCTGTCAATAGGTGCGACGCAAATGGCTTGGGAGAATGTTGAGTTCCTCACGATATTTGGCCACCGTACGGCGGGCGATATCAATGCCCTGTTTCTTAAGTTCGGCGACAATTTGCTGGTCGCTGAGCGGTTTCTTGGTGCTCTCTGCCGAAACCAACCCACCCAGCGCCTGCTTCACCGTGGAATTGCTGACGGATTCCCCACTTTCGGTCATCAACCCGGTGGTGAAAAAATATTTCATTTCGAAGACACCATGGGGTGTCGAAATGTATTTGCCTGACACCGCGCGACTTACCGTGGTTTCATGGACGCCGACGACCTCGGCGACCTGGGCCATGGTCATGGGAACGAGATGCCCCAGTCCTTGGTGAAGGAAGGGAGCCTGCCGCCTCACGATCTCCTTGGCGATGCTTTCCACGGTCTGCTGGCGCTGGTGGATGGCACGGATGAGGAATTTGCCAGCCTTAATCTTTTCGCGGATGTAGGATCGGGCCTCCCCGGAAGCCCCGCCGGCCATCATATCCTTGTAGGCATTGCTGATCCGCAGATGCGGAATCTGGTCGCCGTTCAAACTGACCAAAAAGATCCCGTCAATCTTCTCCACAACCACGTCCGCGGTGACGAACTGGTTCACCCCAACTGCGAACCGGGAACCTGGACGCGGATCCAGCGTCGCAATGAAGGCGGCGGCCACTGTGACCTCCTCCGGAGTGATGCTGAGGCGCTTGGCTATCTGGGGGTAACGATGACGGGCGAGATCGTCAATGAACTCGTCAACGATGCGCCATTCAGTCCCCTGCCGCTTGCCGAGACGGTCGAGTTGGATGAGAAGGCATTCGCGAAGATCCGTGGCGCCGACCCCAACCGGATCAAAACTTTGGATCAAGGCCTGGGCCGACTCCAGATCGGACAGGGGGATGCCTTGGGAGTAACAAAGATCCTCAATGTTGGCCTGAAGAAATCCCCTCTCATCAATGTTTCCGATGAGCATGGCTCCAAGCTCCCGTTCCTCCTGGGTGATGTCCGCCAAAAGCAATTGGTCCGTGAGGTGGTCCTGCAGGGTTTTGGGCTCGACCAACGAATCCATCAAAAAGCGGTGTCGCTCATCCGCATCGTCCCGGTTGGAGGCACCGGAACGGCTCTGGGCCATGTAGAGGCGCCATTCCTCATCCAGTTGTGATAATTCGGCAAATTCGGCGTCAAAGTCGTCCTCCCCTTCATCACCACTGCCCGCATCCTCCAAAGAAATGTCGACAGTCTCGTCCTCCAATACCGGATTGGATTCGAGTTCCTGTTGGATCATTTGGCGCAAGTCCAGTGTCGGCGCTTGCAGCACAGCCAGGCTTTGCTGGATCTGCGGAGCGATGGTCTGGAGTTGATGCTGGGACTGGGACTGGTCAAAACGGGTTTCCACAAAAAGGGGACACTGAGGTTCCTGCAGTGTCAGGGTATTACGGGTTACAACCAAAGTCCAGCACAAAGCATGCCAAAACGCAGGACCCTAGGAAACAAGGGAAATCCGGAGCGACTCCGACCATTTTACAAGGCAATCAGAGCCCTCGGATCAGGCTGCCCTGCCAACACCCAACTGCCGGTCAATTTCTCCGATCAAAACGCGGAGTTCCACCGGTTTGCCAAGAACGGGACTGTCCACCCCTCCGAGACGCGACATGTGGGCGGCTTCCTTGGCCAAAGCGGTCAGAACCACCACCGGCATGGGGTGCAAAATCCGGTCGGCTCTGATTTCGGCCAGGATGTCAGCGCCGTCCCTGCCAGGCATCATCATGTCGAGCACAATGACTTCCGGGAGAACCCGCCTCAGGGTGTTCATGGCTTGAAGAGCGTCATTCTCCACATGAACCTCGTAACCAGCCTTGCTCAAGGCACGGCTGGTGAGTGTCGTCAGGTTCACGTTGTCATCGATCAGTAGAACTCGGCCCCTCATGGTAGTGAGACAATCATCGCACGGTTCACGGTATTTATCAATATTATTTAAATTTCAAAAGACCCATTGATATTATTTATGACATTCGTAATTGATAATTTTACTTCTAATGGTAATTTAGCCTAATTACAACAATTGCACCTATGACACTATCCTATCATCAAGCCGGGTCTGTTCTGGAAATCGCCATCGAAGAGCCACATTTCGAAGCTGGTGCGGCCAGAAAGTTCGAGGAGGAAGTCCACCATGGTCCAGCGTTTGCCGACGCGCATAGCCTGAACATTGACATGGGCCACGTCGAACGGATCGACAGTCTAGCCGTGCACTCGCTGCTGGCATTGCAGGAAATGATGCCCCAACCCCAAAGTGTCATCTCCCTCATCAATCCCCAGCCACCGGTCCACCGGGTGCTTCGCATGCTGCGCTTGGATCGCGTTTTCAGGATTGAGAGCCGCCCCGTTGCGGCAGCTTGAAAAGCCGGGAAATTTTCGCAGCCGGCCTTGCATGGAGGACAGGCGTCGGCCACACTGGGGAAGCCCATGGTGAATTCCCCCGCTTTGTCCCCCCAGAACGCAGCCAACAATGCGTTGCCACCTCTCCTGGTCTTCGATTTTGATGGCACGTTGGCTGACACCATCGAAACGGGACTGACCATTTACAATGAGATCGCCGGCGACTTTGGCTTGAAAACGGTGTCGCGGGAGGAAGTACAGACCCTCCGCAATCTTAACACGCGGGCCCTGCTCCATCATCTGGGCATTTCCCGGATCCTCGCGGTGCGAGTGGTCACCCGGATCCGTCGTCAGCTCACCAATCGGATCGATTCAGTGCAACCTTTTCCTGGCACCATCGACGCCATCCGCACCCTCTCGACCGATGGGTTCCGGATTGGCATTCTGAGCAGCAATGCCGCGGAAAATGTGAAACACTTCCTCAAAAGGCACTCCCTGCTCGAGTGTTTCCGGTTCGTGGAAGCCGGCGCCAGCCTTTTCGGAAAAGCCTCCCGGCTCAAAAGCCTCCTCAAAGCGCAGGCCGAATCTCCCGAGACCTGCCTCTACATCGGCGATGAGACACGGGACATTGAGGCCGCCCGGCTGGCGGGAATGCCTTCCATCGCGGTCTGTTGGGGCGCCAACGGTCGGGAAGCAATGCTGACCGAGGATCCGGCTTACTGCGTGGAAACGTATGATGAACTGGTCGAGGCGGCCCGGGATTTCGCTGCGCGAAACTCCGGTCATTGAGTGGCGAATTTAGTGATCAAGCCCCGCTCCCGAGCCACCTTCATGATGTGGGCGAACAGCCAGCCCGCCAGAGCCAACAGCACGATATTCAACGCGGTCGCCCAGAGGAGACTGCTCCAGTCGGGACGCCCTTTGACCAAAACGGTCCGCATCCCTTCGAACACGTGGGTGCAGGGCAGAATGTTTGCGATTTTCTGCATCCAGGAAGGCATGGATTCCACCGTGTAAAACACGGCCGCGAAGGGTTGGATGAAAAACGGGATGGCCCAGGCCAAGGTTTCCGCAGCCGGACCGAAACGGAGAATCAAGGCGGTCGAAATCATCCCCAAAGCCCAACCGAAAATCATCAGATTTCCCACGAAGGGCAGGAGCCAGAATCCCAACCGGAAAATATCGAAGGCATAAAGAAACCAGGTGAGCACCGCCAGGAGAGTGACGGTGATGGCGGACCTGAGCAGCCCCACCATATAAGTGGCCGCCAG
>JADZAX010000296.1 GCA_020852405.1 Verrucomicrobiales bacterium | reverse complement strand
GCTGCAGAGTGTGGTCCTGATCGGTGGCGCACTGGTTTGCGCGGGCTTGTTGGTGTCCGGACTGCCCCATGGGACCGCTGATCTCAGGGCCGTGGCCGGAGAGGGGAAATTCAGTCTCGGCAGTGGGGGATTCTCCCTCGCTTCGCCCACCTTCTGGGTCGTGCTGGTCTACGGTCTGATCATCAACCTTCAAAATTTCGGGATCGATCAGAGTTATGTCCAGCGCTATGCGGTGGCCCGCTCGGAGCGCGAGGCGGCGAAAAGTGTCTGGCTGGGGGCCCTGCTTTATCTGCCGGTTTCGGCGGTTTTCCTTTTCATCGGCACCGCGTTGTTCGCCTACTACCGGGCCCATCCCGGTCTGCTCCCGGCCGGAGTGAAAGACGACGGGGTGTTTCCCTGGTTCATCCGTCATGGACTTCCGCCGGGTGTCAGCGGACTTCTCATCGCGGGCATATTCGCCGCAGCCCAATCCACGCTCTCCAGCTCGGTCAACAGCGCCGCCACCCTGATCCACTGTGATTTGTACCGTCGCTTTGTCCGCCCCGGAGCGGAGGCACGGGAATCGCTCCTGGTGTTGCGGATGGCCACGCTGGTCTTCGGCGCGGCGGGCACCGCGACCGCCTTTGCGATGATCAATGTCAAGAGCGCGCTCGATGTCTGGTGGAAGCTGGCCGGCGTCTTCAGCGGCGGCATGCTCGGGCTGTTTTTGCTCGGCCTGCTGGCCCGTCGCGCGGGGAATGCCGCCGCCGCCGCCGGGGTCGTCGCCGGAGTCCTCGTCATTGCCTGGATGACTCTTTCCTCGCTTGTCCCGGGCCTCCCGGAGGCTTGGCGGAGCGGGTTCCATGATTTTCTCATCCCCGTCTTCGGCACGGCGGCGATCCTTTTGGTGGGCTTTGCCGCCACCGCCTTTCTTAAACCTCGATGAACCTGTCTTCCCCCCTGTCCGGCATTGTGCCTCCGTTGGTGACTCCGTTGCGTGACCGCGATACTCTGGATGGGGAGGGGCTGGAGCGTCTCATCGAGCATGTCATCGCCGGTGGCGTAAGTGCCCTCTTCCTCCTTGGGACCACCGGGGAAGGTCCCAGTCTGAGTTACCGGCTCCGCGGGGAAGCCATCCGCACCGCCTGCCGGGCGGCCCGGGGCAGAGTGCCGGTCCTGGTGGGGATCACCGACACTGCCTTCGTCGAGTCCGTTCAGTTGGCGCGATGTGCGGCGGACGCGGGCGCGGCGGCGGTGGTCGCGGCGCCTCCCTACTACCTGCCTGAGGGGCAGCCGGAGCTGATCGAGTACACCGGTCACCTGCTCGACGAGTTGCCTTTGCCATTGTTCCTCTACAACATGCCGGCACTGACCAAAGTGTCGTTCGAATTGGACACCGTGCGGCGCCTCCTCGATGATCCCCGCATTCCCGGGATCAAGGACAGCTCGGGGAACATGGTCCACTTCCACCGGCTTTGCCGCCACCTCAAGGACCGTCCGGACTGGACCATCCTGATGGGTCCGGAGGAGCTGCTGCTCGACGCGGTGATGGCGGGCGGGCACGGCGGGGTCAACGGTGGCGCCAACGTTTTTCCCAGTCTCTATGTCGCGCTGCACCAGGCCGCGGTGGCGGGCGACCTGGCGCGGGCTCGGGAACTCCACGGACTGGTGCTCGAAGTCTCGGAGCGTCTCTACCAAGTGGGACGTCATCCCTCGGCGATCATCAAGGGACTCAAATGCGCCCTTTCCCTGCTGGGGATTTGCGATGACTTCATGGCGGAGCCATTCCACCGCTTCCGCGATGAGGAGCGGCGCCAGATCGAAGCGTCGCTCGGGATCTTGGGCCCGAAAATCACCGCACTCTCCCCGCTCCTTTCCTGATACCCTTCGTTCTCCTCATGCCTGCCCGTCTGCTTCTCCCCCTATTGTTGTGCCTTCCGTCAGGGATGGCCTGGTCCGCTGATCTGGAACGGCTCCCCTACAACCATCCCGGCCTCACGGTCGATCTGGGTGTCGGACTCTGGGCCTGGCCGCTGCCGATGGATTTCGATGGCGACGGGGACCTCGACCTCGTGGTGAGCTGCCCCGACAAGCCCTACAACGGCACCTACTTTTTTGAAAATCCGGGCACCGGAGGGAAAATGCCGATCTTCAAGCCGGGGGTGCGGATCAGCAAAGGACTCTCCAACGCGCGGGTCAGCGAGGTGGCGGGAACCCCGCGGGTGCTGACTCCCGGCATGGCGTATCCCGACTTCCTCAAAACCGGTTTCGACAAAGGGGTCAAGCTACCGCTTCCGGCCTCGGTGCATCCCAACAAGGTCCGGGCCAACGAGTGGCACCTCGCTGATCTCGACGGCAACGGCGCCCGGGATCTCATCATCGGGGTCGGCGACTGGACCAATTACGGCTGGGACAATGCGTATGACGAGAACGGCTACTGGACCAATCCCCGCATCAATGGCTTCGTTTATTTCGCCAAAAACTCGGGCACCGATGACGAGCCGAGATACGACAAGCCGGTCCAGTTGAAGGCGGCGAACACGCAGATCGATGTCTTCGGGATGCCTTCCCCGTGTCTCGCCGACTATGACAAGGACGGCGATCTGGATCTGATCTGCGGGGAGTTCATCGACGGTTTCACCTATTTCGAAAACACCGGCACCAGGGAGAAAGCGGTGTTTGCCCGGGGAGTTCGGCTCCAGCACGGAGGAAAATTTGTCCACATGGATCTGGAAATGATCACCCCCACACCTGTCGATTGGGACGGGGATGGCGACGTGGATCTAGTCTGCGGTGATGAGGACGGCCGGGTCGCGCTGGTGGAAAATGCCGGCACTTTCACCGGCAAGGTGCCGGACTTTCTTCCTCCCGCGTATTTCCAACAGGAAGCCGCCGATGTGAAGTGCGGCGCCCTCTCCGCCCCGTCCGGGGTGGATTGGGATGGTGACGGGGACGACGACATCATCAGTGGCAACACCGCCGGATACATCGTTTTCTACGAAAACCTGAGCGGCCCCAAGGTGGCGCAACCGAAGTGGGCCGCGCCGCAGACATTGGAAGCGGGCGGCCGGACGATCCGGATCATGGCCGGCCCCAATGGCTCGATCCAGGGACCCTGTGAGTGCAAGTGGGGCTACACCACCGTGTGCACCGTGGACTGGGACGGCGATGGGCTGCCCGACATCCTCGCCAATTCCATCCTCGGCAAGGTGCACTGGTACCGCAACACCGGCTCCCGCACCGCACCGAAACTTGCCGCCGCCGCCCCGATCGAGGTCGAGTGGGACACCCCGCAGCCAAGCCTGGCGTGGGGGTGGCTGCGGCCGGAAGGCAACGCGTTGCTTACCCAGTGGCGGACCACTCCCGGAGCAGTCGACCTCGACGGAGACGGGTTGCAGGATCTCGTGATGCTCGACCAGGAAGGGTATCTGGCGTTCTTCCAACGGGAGAAGCGCGGCGACCGGTTGGCTCTGAAACACCCGCAGCGGGTGCTCTGTGATGCGGAGGGCAAGCCTCTCCGGTTCAATGCCGGCACGGCGGGCAAGAGCGGACGTCGCAAGCTCAAGCTGACCGATTGGGACGGAGACGGCAAGGTCGACCTCCTGATCAACAGCGCCAATGCTGAGTGGTGGAAGCAGACTGGTCAGGAAAATGGGCGCTGGACTTTTCAACGCGTTGGCAACGTCAGTGACCGGAACATTGAAGGTCACGACACTCATCCCACCACGGTGGACTTCGATGGTGACGGCGTGCTCGATCTGGTGATCGGGGCCGAAGACGGCCGCTTTTATTTCCTGAAAAATCCCCTTTCCAAGTAATCTCCTTCGACTGTTATGAAATCCCCGCTCCTTCCCTGCCTGCTCACCTTCCTCGCCTTGTCCCCTGCCGATGCCGGAGATCCTGCCCTTCTCAAGTCGGAATTCATTTACGCGACGGCGCCTTTTCCGAGTTGCCATGCCACGACCTTGGCGGAGACCACGGACGGACTGGTCGCGGCCTGGTTCGGCGGCACCCGTGAGGGGAATCCCGACGTCGGGATCTGGAGTTCCCGGCTGGAAGGAGACGCCTGGACCGCTCCGGTGGAACTGGCCAATGGGGTCCAACCCGATGGGAAACGGCATCCCTGCTGGAACCCCGTGCTCTTCGCCACCGGACCCGATGAATTGATCCTCTTCTACAAGGTCGGGCCCAGCCCGCAGACCTGGTGGGGCGAGAAGCGCCTCAGTCGGGACCACGGCAAATCATGGAGCGCGGCGGATCGCCTCCCTGACGGCATTCTGGGACCGATCAAAAACAAGCCGGTGCGTCTCGCCAACGGCGATTTGTTGGCGCCGACCAGCACCGAGACGCCGACCAAGCCGAGCGATTGGCGGGTCCACTTCGAGCGCAGCATGGACGGAGGGCGGACATGGAATACCACCGCTCCCGCATCGCCCGGCACCCCTCCGATTGATGCCATCCAACCGAGCGTGCTTTTTCTGGGAGGCGACAAGCTGCTCGCAGTCGGCCGGACCCGGCAGAAACGGGTCTATCAGGTCACCTCGGAGGACAATGGCCGGACCTGGGGAGCCATGTCGCTCACCGCTCTGCCGAATCCGAATTCCGGCACCGACGCGGTGACGCTCAAGGACGGGAGCCATCTGCTCGTCTACAACCATACCGAGAAAGGCCGCAGTCCGCTCAATCTCGCGATGAGCAGCGACGGAAAGGAGTGGAAGGCCGCGCTGGTCCTTGAGAGTGAACCCGGCGAATACAGTTACCCCGCCATCATTCAAACCTCCGACGGCCTCGTGCACATCACTTACACCTGGAAGCGGCAGAAGGTGAAGCACGTGATCCTCGATCCCTCCCTGCTGGTGGGAAAACCGATGACCGGTGGTCAGTGGCCCCAATAGCGGCGGAAGTCCGCAATTCCTTCCCCTCACCTCCATGAAACGACTGTTCCTTCTGCTCGCGATCTTGTTTTCCGGAAGTACCGCCGGAGCCCGTCAGGTGGTTTTGCTGAAGCTTGATGATGTCGTCGCGGTGCCACTCGGCAGCCGACCGGTCGCGCCCCGCTGGCAGAAGGTGGCGGATTATCTCAAGGAGAACCACATCAAAGGTTCGTTCGGGATCATCACAGAGTCGCTGGAAAGGGACAACCCGGACTATTTCAACTGGATCAAAGACCTCCACGAGGAGGGACTGATCGAATTCTGGCTGCATGGGTACCATCTGAAGAAGGCGGATGAGCCGGGAGAGTTCGAGCACGGGACTGCGGTGGAGCAGCGGGCCATCCTGGAGAAAGGCTTCCGCCTTGCTGAAGCCAAACTCGGGTTCCCGCTGGTCGCTTTTGGTCCGCACTGGAGCGGCACCACCGCTGCCACCGACGAAGCGCTGGAGGGCGTTCCAGGGATCAAAATCTGGCTCTACGGACCGAAGAAACCCGCGTATTTCTCGCGACTCAGCCTGGAACGCGTCATGGCATTGGAGAATCCCACCTTTGTGCCCGATCCGGTGAAGTTCAAAGAAACCTACGAGAAATCCGCCGCCACTCGCGGGGTGCTGGTGCTCCAGGGGCATCCCAACCAATGGGATGACCAACGCTGGAACGGTTTCGTGGAGATCATCGAGTTCCTCCGGTCGAAGAACGTTGTCTTCATGACCCCCTCCGAATACCTCGCCTCAACACATCCCCAGTAAACCCCTTCCCTCGCTTCGCTGTTCATGCCTCCTCTCCGTCTCGTTGTCGCGCTGACCCTCTTCGCCTCTCCCGCCCTTGCTGCCGTGGTGAGGGTGGAGATAAGCGAGCGCTCGGACCTGGGCGCTACGGGCTACGAACAACTCATCGGACGGTTGCATTACGAGATCGATCCGTCCCTGTCCGGCAATGCCGTCATTGCCGATGTCGCCCTTGCTCCAGTGAATGCGGCGGGTCGCGTGGTTTTTTCTTCCGATCTGCGAATCTTGAAGCCGAAAGACGTCTCCCGCAGCAATGGCGCCGCCTGGTTCGAGATTCCGAATCGCGGGGGAAAGGCGGGGGTGAGCGATTGGATCGCGAAGCACGGCTTTACGGTCGTGAGTGTCGGCTGGGAGTTCGATGTGCCTGCCGGATCCGACAAGCTGCGGATTGCCGTCCCGGTGGCCCGGCACCCCGATGGGAGCGCGATCCGCGGTGTGGTCAGCGCCTTTTTCACCCCGGACAAACCTGTGACCGAGCAGGTGCTCACAGATCTGGCCGATTATCCCGCAGTGGACGCGGATGGACCTGACAGCAGGCTGATCGTGCGGACCCGTGCCGCCTTCCCCGGTGGGAGCGAGGTGCCGCGTCATTTGTGGAGGGTGCAAGGCAATGTCCTGCGACTGGAAGGCGGCTTCGAACTCGGTAAGACCTACCAGGTTTCCTGGCAGGCAGAGGGGCCGCCTGTCGCGGGACTGGGCTATGCCGCGATCCGTGACGCGGTCGCTTGGTTGAAGCATGATGCTGGTTCTCTGGCACCCGTGAGGCAGGCTTATGCCTTTGGCTCCTCGCAGTGCGGCCGCTTCCTGCGCGACTTTCTGTATCTGGGTTTCAATACCGATGAGGAAAACCGTCAGGCGCTGGATGGTGTGATGGCCCATGTCGCGGGCGCGGGCCGGCTGGTGCTCAATCAACGCTGGTCCACCCCGCGCGGGGTGGCGGGGTTTTACACGTCTTCGTATCCCTTTGCTGATACGGCCCAGCCTGATCCCGTCTGTGGCCATGTGGAGGGCGTATTGGAAAACCCTCGCGTCAAACATGTGCCCAAGATTTTTTACACCAACACGGCCGCCGAATACTGGGGTGCCGGGCGTGTGGCGGGGCTTACCCACACGGATCCCACGGGCACCCAGGACATCGCATTCCCGGAAAACGTGCGCTCTTATTTCTTCGCCTGCACATCGCACGGTCCCGCGCCCTTCCCTCCCACCGCCCTCGTCACCGGCGCACCGCTGGGCAATCCCGTGAATGCCGGCGGCTCCATCCAGGCGCTGCGCCTGGCCATGCACCGCTGGGTCACCGAGGGGACGGCGCCACCACCGAGCGTGTATCCCAAACTCAGCGACGGCACCCTGACGCCGATTGCCAAGGTGCGGTTTCCCCGGGTGCCGGGCCTGGTGGCGCCGAATGCGGTGACCGCCGGTGGCAGGGTGCGCAATCCGCAATGGCCCGATGGCGCCGGTGAGGGCACGGAATTGCCGTTGCTGGTGCCGCAATCGGACGCCGATGGCAACGATCTTGGCGGCATCCGCATGACCGATGTCGCCGTTCCGCTGGGCACCGCCACCGGCTGGGTCTTTCGCCCGGCGGCTCTCGGATCGCCGCAGGATCTCGTGCTCCTCCGGGGTGCCTGGATTCCTTTTGCTGCGACGAAGGCCAAACGGGAGGAGTCAGGTGATCCTCGGCCCTCACTGGAGGAGCGCTATGAGTCAAAGGATGCCTATCTGGCCAACGTGAAAGCTGCGGTGCAACGTCTCATCGATCAGCAGCTTCTGTTAGAAAGCGATCTCGACTCCCAGCTCAAGAAGGCCGACGAGCGCTGGGATTGGGTCAACAAACAGTCCTCCACCATCCCACCTCTTCACTAATGACACGCTCCCGCTTCCACCAGATCCTGGTTGTGCTGATTACCCTCGGTATCGCCCTTCACGCCCATGCCCAGACCAGCCACCGCCGGGCGCTGTTCCTCGGCAACAGCATCACCAAACACGGTCCCAAGGCCGATATCGATTGGACTGGAAACTGGGGCATGGCTGCCAGCGAAGGGACCAAGGACTATGTAAGCCTGGTCACGAAGGCGCTGACGGAAACGTCCGGTTCCGCCCCGGAAACCCTGGTGAAAAACATTGCCGACTTTGAGCGGGCTGCTGCTGGTTATGACTTTCCGGGCAAACTCAAGGAGGTCATCGATTTTCAGGCGGATCTCATCATCCTCGCCATCGGAGAAAACGTTCCCGGACTGCAAACCGCAGAGGACAAAGCACAGTTTCAGGCGAGCGTGACCAAGCTGCTCGCCACGCTGAAGGGCGACCGCCATCCCGTGATTCAGGTGCGAAGTTGTTTTTGGGCCAATCCTGCCAAGGACGAGGCCCTGCAAGCCGCCTGCACCGCCGTTGGCGGGATCTTTGTGGACATTAGTGCGCTGGGCAAGGACGACAAGAACTACGCCCGCTCCGAGCGTCCCTTCAAACACGCGGGTGTCGCCAATCATCCCGGTGATCAAGGCATGGCCGCTATCGCTGAGTCGATCGTGAAGGCTCTGCCGAAGTAGGCTTTGTCTCCTGATCCGGTCCGAACCCTGCCAACTCCGATTCTCCACCCGAAAAAAACACCACTCCTTCAACCCTTGTTGGTTGATCCTACTCCTGCCCAAGCCATGAAATCCCTGATCACTGCTCTGCTCCTCCTCGCCTCCATCACCCTGACACGGGCCGATACCGCTTCCCAACTCACCGCCGTTCAGGCCGCGGACGATGCCCGGGTCGCCGCGATGCGAAAACCCACCCAGGAGAATCTGGGCGCCATTTTTTCCGACGATCTGCGCTATTCCCACTCCACCGGTGCCGTGGACACCAAAGCGTCCTTCACCGCCGCTCTCACGCAGGGGAAATCCAAATACCTCAGCGTGGATTATGAAGAGCGGAATTTTACCTTCCCTGCTCCCGGGATCGCACTCATGTCGGGCCGGGCCAAATTCAACATTGAGTTGGAAACCGGCCCCATCGAGCCCACTCTCGCCTTCCTAGCCGTCTGGCGGTTGGAGGAGGG
>JADZAX010000295.1 GCA_020852405.1 Verrucomicrobiales bacterium | reverse complement strand
GGCAGCGAATGAGAACCCCGATACCTGTTTAGTCGCACCGGGTTCCACCCTTCCATGGAGGATCCCAGGATTCTGAACAGGTCGTGGACCGAGTCCGGATGCACCCGGGCGTCAGGTTGGCGCGAGATCGTGCCGCCTACTCCACGGTGCTAAGTTGGAACCAGGGATGAGTTGCTCCCAACCCGAGGGAGGGACCCCTGGCAAAACCTGAGGTTCTTGCTATGGGTACGGGGTCAGTCGGCTTGGGGCTGGGCTGGCATTGGCTGATCGAGTTCCGACCAGTAAAATGCTATCCGCCAGGCATGAAACACCACCCGCCTCATCCATCGCGCCCCGTCGAGGGCCCGATCCAATTCCGCGGCGGACATTTCACCATGGGCGGCGCTCCCGATGAAGCGTTGCCGGAATCTGGAGTGGTCGGCTTCCAGGGTCGCCGCCGACTGCTCCAACACGGGGAGGATGGCAACTGCCTTGCGTGCCCCGATCTGTTCGCCCAGCGATTCCAGCTCTCCGGCCATCTTCTGTCCCTCCGGGTGCAGTTCGGTGCAGGAGGCATAGGACGATACCCGGGGGCGATCCCCGATACGCTCCGCAAGTCGCTCACAGTGGTCCAGCACGTGGAGCAGGGAGAATAGTTTTTCCGCATTCAACGAATCCCCCCCGGCGGATTCGCCGATTTTCACCGCGAAATTCCTGGCTTCCTCCACTGCTAAGAAAACGAGTCTGAGGGCTTCCTGGGGAGGTCCTGCCCGGATTCTGGAAAGCTGGGCCGCCGCCTCCGGCAGGATTTCGGTGGTGATGGCACGGACCGTTGTTTCCAAGGCATTGCTCGCTGCTTTGGAATCAGAGAGAAGCTTTTTGTCGAGAGCCGCGACCAACGGGAGCTCACGCTCCGGAAAGAGGCGCTCGATGAAATGGGCAAATTGATTCGTGAATGGAAGCGCCACGAGGACCCCGAGAAGATTGAAGGTGGAATGGAAGGCTACCGCGACGACCTCCGGAGAGCTTTCGACCATGGAGGGGTTGAACCGGTTCCATAGAGCCAGATACAGGGGGAGCAGCAGAAAAGCTCCCATGGCGGTGATGAAGTTGTAAATCACATGCGCAAATCCTGTCCGGCGGGACCCGGTGTTCCCTCCGATGGTGGCCAGGGCGGCGGTGGCGGTGGTTCCCACGTCGGCCCCGATGATGACGGCGGCGGCCTGGGGCAGATCGATCATGCCGGTATGAAGGGCGGTGATCGAGGCGGCCACGGCGGCGCTGGACGATTGGGTGATCAAGGTCAGCAGCACCCCCGCAGCCAGGAGCATGAGTCGGCCTCCCACCCCGCCCGCATCGATCTTGCTCAGGTCCACCAAGTGCTGAGCGCCGGTCAACCCGGACTGGAGGAACTCGATGCCCAAAAAGATCAGCGCAAATCCCGCGAGAGCCTTTCCCGCGCCACGCACTACCCTCCGCTTCTTGGCGAGATAGAGAAGGGCGGCCACGAAGATGAGGGGAAGCGCCGCCATGCCCAGTTTCAGTTTGAATCCCACCAGGGCGACAATCCAACCGGTGATGGTCGTGCCAATGTTGGCCCCGAAGACCACTCCGAGCGCCTGAGGAAACGTCATCAGGCCCGCTCCCACAAAGCCCACCGTCGCCACCGTGGTGGCGCTGGACGATTGGATGATGGCCGTCACGATGGTGCCGGTGACCGCTCCGGACAGCGGCGTCCGGGTGGTTTTGGCCAGCCATTGATGGAGTCGGTCGCCGGCCAGTTTTTTCAACCCGGAGGTCATGATCCCAATGCCAAAGAGGAAGAGACCGAACCCTCCGAGGGACTGCAGGACCGGATTCATGAGAAAGAAGGCGTCAGTGGCATGGGAAAAGGCGGCGCGGGAATGTTTTGGCTGGTCTTTACCCTACAGGTTTTTGGGGCCACTGGAAACCTCCAACCACCGGGATCTGAAATCGAATGGGAAACCGGGCAATCGTTGCGGTGAAATGCCAGAATCGCGCTTTGGTGGTAAGATTCCGGTGGATGGTGTCATCTACCCTCTGTCCGCTCCCATGAACCGCGATTCCGAAGATTTTATCGAACTGCTCACCGGGGCTCAACCCAGTCTCTACGCCTATATCGTGAGTCTGTGCCATGATGCCACCCTCGCCAAGGATGTCCTTCAGGACACCAATGTGATCGTCTGGCGCAAGGCGTCGGAGTTCGAGCCGGGGACGCACTTCAAAGCTTGGGCCTGCCGCATTGCCTATTTCACCCTGCTCAGTCACCGGCGGAAACGCAGCCGGGAGCAGTTGGTTTATGACGATGATGTCTTTGACTACCTTGCCGAACGGCAGGAGCAGCGTCTTGGTGAGGAAGATCGTCGCCTCGAGGCCTTGCGGGCCTGCATTTCCTCTCTTCCGTCGAAGCAACGGACTCTCATCGAAGCCCGCTACGAGCCCGGAGCCTCGGTGCAGCGGATCGCGGGGGAGGCCGGGAAGTCCGAAGGGGCCATCTCGGTAGCCCTGTTCCGGATCCGAGCCGCCCTTCAGCAATGCATTGAACAACGCCTTGCCACGGAAGGAGGGACCGTATGACTCCGGAATCTCCGCTCCCCGGTGAAGCCGATCTCCGTCTCTTTTCACGGATGCTCGACGGACTGGCTGCGCCGGAAGAGCGCGATGAGTTCAATGAGCGGTTGCGCGGCAATCCTGAGCTGTGCGAAGCTTGGTTGAATTGGGCAACCACCCATGCCCTGCTGCATTATGAACACGCCGGAGAGGATTCGCTCCCGGAACTGTCCCGGGTCGTGGCATTCCCGCCCAGCCTCCCTCCCCGACCACGCCGCGATCGTTCCCGGCTATGGTTGGGCCTGGCGGCGGCGTTCGTGGTCGGTCTCCTTTTGAATGCGGGTGCCCTTCTGCTGAAGTCCGGTGATGCCGAACCGCGCCACGAAGACCGCCAGGGCTTGGCGGTGTTGAGCCGGGAAATCCGGCCCGTGTGGGCGGTCGGGAGCCCCAAATATGGGGAAGGGGTGACGCTGGAACCGGGAACCCTCCATCTGGAGTCCGGCTTTGTGCAGTTGGAATTTTTCAGCGGAGCCACCCTGATCCTGGAGGGTCCAGCGAAGCTGGAGTTGGTCAACGCGCAGCGCGTGGTCTGCCGGAGCGGCCGCCTCCGCGCCTCGGTACCGGAGACCGCGCACGGATTCACCGTGGTCGGTCCTGATTTTCAGGCGGTCGATCTCGGCACCGAGTTTGCTCTCAGTGTGGGGAGTGACGGGCGCAGCGAAGTCCACGTCGTCGAGGGGGAGGTCCGTCTCGACGCGCCGGACGGACACGAGGAGCGTGTCCTCCAGACCGGGGGCGGGGTCCGTCGGACGGGTGTCTCACCGGATTCCTGGGAGTCGATCCCGCTCCAGGGGCAATCCTTCGTCGATCAGGAGGAAATGCTGCGTCTAGCCGATGCGGGATGGCAGGAGCGTTACGGTGCCTGGCAACGGCAGCGGGATGCTCTGAGAAACTCCCCCGGCGTGGTCGCCTTCTTCGATTTCGAAGGACAACAACCCTGGGATCGCCGTCTCCATGCGGGCCGTCCGGGCACTCCGGAAGGGGCCGTGATCGGAGCCCGCTGGACTCAGGGGCGCTGGCCGGGGAAAGGGGCGCTGGAGTTCAAGCGGATCACCGACCGGGTGCGTCTCCACATTCCCGGTGAGTTTGATGCGTTGACCCTCGCCGCTTGGGTGCGGCTTGAGGGCATGGAAAGCTGGTACAGCTCTCTGATGTTGACGGATGGGTGGGAGCCCGGGGAAGTGCACTGGCAGATCAGCAACGATGGTCGGCTCATTCTCGGGGTGAACTCCGGGGTCAACGCCATCAGCGAGCCCCTGCTGGGACCTGGAGATCTCGGACGTTGGCTGCATGTCGCCGCCGTGGTGGATCGCACCGGTCACCAGGTGATCCAATATCTCGACGGAAAGGCCGTCTCCAGGCAAGAACTCAAGTCCGGCACTCCACCGCTGAGGTTCGGGGATCTCGAGATCGGAAACTGGGTCTCCGAAGGTCGGAACCAGGCCATCCGCAGTCTCAACGGACGCATTGATGAACTGGTCGTCCTCGGCAAAATTCTGACCCCGGAGGAGATCCAACAAATTTACACCGGGGGCAAACCGAACGGGTGATTCCGGTCAGTTCTGTCACGACCGACCTATTCCCGCCCAGGCCTCGACGATGTTGTGGGCATGGTTGCCGATGGCTTCTAGGTGGTTGCTCAGGTCCACCTGGAGCATTTCGGTCGGCACATCACCGCCACTGCTCATGCGGGCCATCGCTTCCTTGTTGAGGCGTTTCCGCGCCGCATCGATTTCCTTCTCCCGTTCCTTGGAAGCCGAGAGATCCGCCGCAGTGGGCTGGGTCACCGTCAGATCGCGGGAAAGTTTCAGGAAAACAAGGACCGACTCGGCATGGGCGGTGAGGGCGGCCTGTTGTTCGTCGGTGAATTTCCGGCTCTTCTCGTACTTTCGTTGCAGCACTTTGACCAAGCGGTAGATGCGGTCGGTCGCCTCCTCATATTCCGAAGCGGCACGAAGCATGGCGGCGATGCGGTTGGCATTGCCCTGTCCGATCTCATGGGTCGAACAGGCCACCAGATACTCCGTGAGGTCATGGAGCATGATGTCACAGTCGTCTTCGGACTGTTTCAACTCGCCGACCTTGGTTGACAGGTCCGTCTCAGGGTGGTTCATGAGGTCGATGCATCCCTGCAGCATCCCGCAGGTGAGGTCGCCCATGCGGCGGGTGGCGGTCTCCGCCTCCGCCAGATTCAGCTCGCCCAGATCCACGAAACGCTGGGAAATATAGGACAGCCGTTGGCGTCCGGGGGCTCCGGGAGGGTCCTTGACCCAGCGGCTGACCACCTTCGCCAACTGGGGCACAAACCAGATGAGAAGGGCGATGTTCGTCAAATTGAACAACGAGTGGAAGATCGCGGTGGAGAAGGCGATCTCGCTTTGCTGGAAGGTTCCCTGAGCCGAGCGCAGGCTGGCCGGCAGTTCTCCGGCTATCCACCAGACCGCCTTGGTGAACAGCGCAAAGGTCAGCAGCATCCACGCGACTCCGATGACGTTGAACAGGAAATGGGCCCGGGCGGCACGTTTGGCATTCGCATTCGCGCCGAGGCTGGCGATCCAGGCGGTGATGGTGGTGCCGATGTTTTCGCCCAGAACGATCGCGGCGGAGTAATTGAACGCGGTGAAGGCGTCATCGCCGAACCATCCCTTGGTGGCGCACATCACGGTGATGGCCATGGCGGCTGAGGAGGACTGGACGACCACGGTGAGCAGAATGCCGCCGAGGAGGAAGACCAGCACCGCCCGCATGCCACCCATCTCGACCACCGAGTGAACAAAATGGAAAAAAGCGTTCGATTCCTGGATGTCCCCGGCCGAAGGCACCGCCTCTTTGAGCAAATGCAGACCGAAGAAGAGCAGGCCGAACCCGATGAGAAACTCGCCGAAGTTTTTGCCTTTGTCCTTTCCGATGAAAAAGAACGGAAGTCCGATCCCGACGATGGGAATGGCGATCGCCGAGAGACTGAATTTCCCCACCAGAGCCACGATCCAAGCGGTCAAAGTGGTGCCGAGATTGGCTCCCATGATGATGCCGATCGATTCCGTCAACGTGAGGAGGCCCGCATTGACAAAGGAGACGACCAGCACCGTCGTCGCCGAGGAGGATTGAATGATGCCTGTGAGCACCAGTCCCGTCAGCATGCCGGTGAACCGGTTCTTGGTCATGGTCGCCAACGCCTGACGCATCCGGCCGCCGCCGACTTTCTGGATGCCCTCGGACATGACTTTCATGCCGAAGAGGAAGACCCCGAGAGCTCCCAGGATTTGCAGGATGGCAACGAGGACGCTACCCCAAGTGGAGGGGGCGGCGGCGGCGAGAAGAAGCGACGGGAAAGGCATGTGACGGTTTTGTAACACAAGGACCGCCCGGGGAAATGCAAAATTTTCACTTTATTGTGCTTGGGGGCACGTGTCCACGGGGCGGAATTCCTTTGCAAAGTGAGGCGGAATTCCCCACCTTGTGACCCATGATTCCCGCCCTTCAACGTGTTTGCCGTCGATCCCTGATCCTCGCCGCCCTCTGTCTGATCCCCGGCAATCCCCTGCGGGTGCACGCGGAGACGCCCCCGGCCCCTCCGTTCGCTCTGCAGAAAGGCGATCTGGTGACCCTGGTCGGGGAGACCTTCGTGGAGCGGGAATACACCTTCGGTCAGCTCGAAACCGCGTTGACTCTTGCTGCCGGCGACAGGGCCCCGGGCCTGCGATTCCGGAATCTGGGCTGGTCGGGTGATTCGGTCTTCGGGGATGCGCGCTCCTATTTTGGGCCCCCTCAGGAGGGCTTTGACCGGCTCATGAAAACCCTCGGTGACCTCCAGCCGACGGTGCTGGTGTTCTGCTATGGCACCGTCCCGGTCATTAGCGAAGGGCAACCATGGACCGAAGTGCCGGACCTTGCCGCGCGTCTCGGGGACCCGGAGGCGGGACTGGCCGTCTTTCTGGAAGGCTATGAGCGGCTCGTCCTGGCAGCCAAGGCCGCCTCCGGCGCTGGAATCCGGGAGGTTATGCTCGTCTCTCCGCCTCCCTTGGAGCGGGTGGCTCCGCCTCTGCCCGACCTGACTGGTCGCAATGTCCGTCTTGCCGCCTACCGTGATGCCATTCGCGATCTCGCAAAAAAACACGGCTGGCGTTTTGCCGATCTTTTTGACGCCATGGGTGCGGGGAAAAACCCGGTCCAGGAAAGCGCCCCGCTGACCGATGACGGCATTCATTACGGTCAGGCAGGCTATGCTCTCGCAGGCTCG
Source organism: Verrucomicrobiales bacterium (assembly GCA_020852405.1). Lineage (GTDB taxonomy): Bacteria > Verrucomicrobiota > Verrucomicrobiia > Verrucomicrobiales > DEV007 > JACKQE01. Next base: position 6,827 of record JADZAX010000295.1, on the reverse strand, counting down.
GCCCTGGCGAAGAGTCTCGGTCTGGCAGTGCCCACCCGTGCGGGCACCGAGGCGCCGGTCGAAGCACTCCGTCAGGCGGTGGTGAAGAAAAACCGCCTCTTTTTCCACCGCTGGCGTCCGGCGAACGAGACCTATCTGTTCCTTTTCCGGAAACACGAGCAGGGCCAGAATGCGAAGGAAATGCCGATGTTCGATCCTCTCATCGCCGCCGAGGAGGGAAAGGTCGCCGCCCTTGCCGCCACCGCCTTGGAACGTCTCAAGCAACCCTGATACGACGACGGCCCCGTTTTCCTTCATCCTTTCCCCATTTGCCCTTACTCCTCATGCGCTTTCCTATCTTTCCCAGCCTTCTGACTTTGGTGTTGAGCCTGGTTTCTCCCCTGGCAGTCTTCGCCCAGGGAGGTCTCAAAGACATCCCCGATCCCTCCGTGGATGCCGAGCAGGCTTCCTTCAAACTGCCCCCGGGCATGAAGGTCAACCTCTTCGCCTCCGATCCGATGATTTCCAAGCCGGTCCAGATGAACTGGGATGCGGCGGGGCGTCTCTGGTTGGTGAGCAGCCCGATGTACCCGATGATCGCTCCGGGGCAGAAGGAAGAGGACCAAGTGCTGGTCCTGGAGGATGCCGACGGGGATGGCACCGCGGACAAGGCCACCAGCTTCGCCGGTGGACTCAATGTCCCCACGGCGGTGGTCCCCGGCGATGGAGGGGCCTACGTGGCGAACTCTACGGAGATTCTCTTCCTCAAGGACACCGACGGCGATGGCCGGGCCGATTTGCGGCAGGTCGTGCTGAGCGGATTCGGCACCGAGGACACCCACCATCTCATCCATACCTTCCGCTTCGGTCCCGAGGGGATGCTCTGGTTCAACCAGTCGATCTACATTCACAGCCATGTCGAAACTCCCTACGGGGTGCGGCGCTTGCTTGGTGGGGGCATGTGGCATTTCCGGCCGGAGACGCGGCGTCTCGATGTCTTCATGAAGGGCCTCGTCAATCCGTGGGGGCACGTCTTTGACCATTGGGGACAGAGCTTCATGAGTGACGGGGCCGGCTTTCAGGGAATGCACTTTGTCTTTCCCCGATCTGTGTTCATGACCTCGCCCGGCGCCACCCGCATTCTCGCGGGGATGAATCCCGGTCAACCGAAGCACTGCAGCCTCGAAATGCCGAGTGGCCGCCATGTCCCGGAGGCCTGGGTGGGCACGCTGATCGCCCCGGATTTCCGCGGCAACCGCATCAACCGATTCCGTCTTGCGGAGTCGGGCAGTCAGTACACCTCCACCCAGGTCGAGGACGTCATCGCCTCGACCCACCGGGCGTTTCGCCCCATCGATGTCAAGATGGGACCGGATGGCGCGATCTATGTCGCGGACTGGTATAATCCGATCATTCAGCATGGGGAAGTCGATTTCCGCGATGAGCGACGCGACCATGTCCACGGCCGGATCTGGCGGCTCAGCTTCGAGGGACGGCCCCTCGTGGAGCGTCCCAAGATCGTGGGACAACCGGTGGAGAGTCTTCTGGCCCTGCTCGATGCGCCCGAGGAGTGGACGCGGCACTTCGCCCGTCAGGAACTCCGTCTGCGTGGCGCGGAGGCCGTCATGCCGGCTCTCGAAAAACGGGTCGCCGAGCTTCCGGCCGGAGCCCCCGACCGGGCGCACCAACTGCTTGACGCCATCTGGACAGCACAGGGTGTCAATCAATTCCCTTCGGCCTGGGTGACGGAACTGGCCGCGTCGACCGACCACCGGGCCCGTGCGGCGGCGCTCCGGGCGGTGTATTACGAGCCGGACCGGCTCGGGGCCGACAAAGCGTTTGCGATGGCGGAGCAGGCGGTGAAAGACTCGCATCCTCAGGTGCGGCTCTGGGGGGTGTCCCTGCTGGCCCAGATCGACCATCCCGACACCGTGAAGGCGGCACTGGCCTGCCTCGATCAGGAGCGCGACGAGTATCTCGATTTCGCCCTGTGGTCGCTTTGTCGTGAGCATGCCGCCCGCTGGACTCCTGCCGTGGAAAAAGGCGAAAACCCCTTTGGCTCGGTCGGCGCGCTGCTCTTTGCAGTCCGGTCCACCGACCGTCCGTTGGCGACGGACCTGATCCTGTCCTCCCTGGACTCCGGGGGGATTTCTGAATCCGCTGCCGGTGATGTGGCCACTTGGTTGGCCAAAGCCGGAGATGCCGGACACCTCGCCCGGCTCCTCGCCTGGGCGAATGCCGACGGAAGAAGCCCCGCCGCCATGAGGGCCGTGTTCACAGCGCTCGCCGATGCCGCCAAGCTCCGGCGCATCATTCCCTCCGAAGGCACGGAGAGCATTCTGAAGCGCCTTTCCCAGCCGGGGCTCGACACGGAAACCTACCAACTGGCCGCCCAGCTGAGTGGCGAATGGAAACTGGAAGCGGCCCGTGCTCCGCTTGAACAAGTCCTGCTCGCCGCGGACAAGGATGAAGCGCGCGCCCGCGCCGCCATGGCCGGCCTCGTGGCGATGGGAGGTCCTGGCGGGGCCTTCTTCGATCGGACCGCCACAGATCACGCCAGTTCCCTGAGGGTTCGCTCCCTGGCCGTCGTGGGGCGGACCAGTCAGTCACCCAATGCCGGAGCCAAGATCGCGATCGCAGTTCTTCAGGACATGACCGACGGCCAGGATCCTTATGGTGTTTTCGACACATTCCTTCGCAGCAAGGCCGGTCCAGAGGCCCTCCGGCAGGCCCTCCAAGGGGCCAAATTGCCCCGTGAGATCGCTCTCATCGGCATGAAAAAAGCGGGCACCGCCCCGGGCAAGCCCGAAGCCCTGGTGGAGGCGCTCCGCATCGCGGGGGACGTGCAGCCGATGAAAGCCCAGCTCACCCCGGAAGAACTGCTGGCCATGGTCGGGCGGGTCGCCAAACAGGGCAATGCGGCCCGCGGGGAGTCCTTGTTCCGCCGGGCCCAGTTGCAATGCACGGTCTGCCACGCCATCGGGGGCAGCGGCCCTCTGATCGGTCCCGATCTTGTCAGCATCGGGGCCAGCGCCCCGGTCGATTACCTCATCGAGTCTCTTCTCGAACCGGGCAAAAAGATCAAGGAAGGATACCACACCACCGTCGTCACCCTGAAAAACGGCAACGCCTATGCGGGATCTCTGGTTCGGGAGGACGCGACCGAAGCCGTGGTTCGTGACGCTGCCGGGGTCGAGCAGCGCATTCCCAAAACCGACATCGCCAGTCTGCAGATCAGCCCGGTGTCGCTGATGCCTCCGGGCCTCACCGCCGCCCTGCGGGAGGACGAGTTCGTCGATCTGGTGCGGTTCCTCTCCGAGCTGGGCAAGGAAGGTCCCTTCAAGGTCGCTCCCACCGCCTTTGTCCGCTCCTGGCAGGTCTTGGAGTCCAATGATCGCTTTTTCGACGCGACCTGGCATGCCGGGGCCGGAGCTTTCGCCGTGTCCGAAAAACAGGATGTCTGGCGCCCTGTCTGGAGCCGAGTCGCGGGCGGTCTCCTCATGGAGGACCTGCCCGATGTGCGGTCCCGCAGAGGCAATTGGGGAGGGATCCGCTTCACCCTCGAAGCCTCCAAGTCAGCCAAAATCCGCCTCAAGGTCACCGCTCCGGCTGAGTGGCAGCTCTTCCGGGGGGGCGACGAACTCGGCCTGCCCAAGGAGGGCAGCGGCGAAGTCGAAGTATCGCTCACCAAGGGCAGCCAGGTCTTTGTTCTGGGCGGCCCGAAGCAGGGCGGGGGACACGTGCAGGTTGAGCTCATCGGCGCCGATGGTGTGACAGTGAAGTAAAGGTCCTCCTGACCATCCTTTTCGTGGAATCAAGCCCGGGCACGCGAATGCGCGCCGCCCGTTGGCTTGAGGCGGTGGCGTTTTTGGGCTATAAGGGAGGGTAATATCATGCTCAACCCTATCGATCGTAGCTCCATGAGTCGTCACGTCGTTTCTCTTCCTGTGCTTTCTGCCCTCCTGTCAATGGGGGTGCTGGCCCTGCTCCCCGGACCGGTGCTCTCCCAAGAGAAGAAGGATCCTCCGGCGGCAACCCTTGCTCCCGCCAAGGCGGAGGCCCCCAAGCCTGCGGCTACTCCCGCCCCGGCCAAAGTGGAGGAAAAGAAACCCGAACCAGCCAAGCCTGCTCCCGCCAAGACCGAGGAAAAGAAGCCTGAGCCCGCCAAACCCGCGCCTGTTCCTGCACCCACTCCGGCCAAGCCCGCGGAGAAAAAAACGGAACCGGCCAAGCCCGCTCCTCCCGCCAAGCCGGCCGAGAAAAAAGCGGAACCCGCGAAGCCGGAGGCGAAAAAGCCGGAAGCTCCCAAACCTCCGCCGGTTCCGGCCTTCGCCGACAAAGCCCTCGAAAAGGCGGTGCGCCAGCAGGTCTATGCCAAACGCTCCACTGCGGAGCCGATCACGGCGGAGGACGTGAAGAACATTTCCGTCGTGGATGGCAAGGGCCTCGGAATCGTCAACCTTTCCGGTCTTGAGCATTGCGAAAAGCTCATGTCCATCAATTTGAGCAACAACAAGATCAAAGATCTCGGCCCGATCAAAGGCCTCAAGCTGCTTCAACAGGTTATTTTCGACCAGAACGAGATCGAGGATCTGACCGCGCTGAAGGATCTCAAAGGCCTGCAGTACATTGGGATCGAGAAGAACAAGGTCAAGTCCCTGGAACCGCTCCGCGGCTTGGACCGTCTTGCTTCGCTCTATGCCGATGACAACGAGGTCACCGATCTCTCACCCATCGTGAAACTGCCCAAACTGGGCTCCATCCACCTGCGGAACAGCAAGATCACCAAAATCGACGGACTGGGCGGCCTCGGGCAGATCTGGTCGATCGGGTTGGGAGGCAATCAGATCACCGACCTCACCCCGATGAAAGGGCTGAAGCCACAGAGCTTCATTTTCCTCGACGGCAACAAGGTGGCGGACCTCACCCCGCTGGTGGATCTGCTCAAGGAGGATCTCAACGGGGAGAAGCGCTTCGCGCCTTACGTGCAGGGGTATCTGAAGGGCAATCCGCTGGACAGCGACAAGGCCAAGGCCCAGATCGCGGAGTTGAAGAAACTCGGCATCCGGGTCAAAGATCTTTGATTCCTCAGGGATCGGGGGGCATTACCCCGGCTTCCACGGCGATCAGGTCATCCTTCCGGGGCATCCTTTTGCCGGGCCCGGATGTGACAGCCGCTTCCGATGTCACCACTTCCAGCAGGACTTCCTGCCTGGGCCGGTGCTGCCCGCCTTCAGCAGAAGCGCCGGTCTGGAGAGGGCAGCCCCAAGTCGCAAGACTTCCTTGTCAGAGCTAGTGAAGGCGCGAAGCGAACGACGGTTGCACGACAATCATGGCCGTCGGTGGGCTTACCTGGGAAGAGTAGGTGGCAGGCGGCTTGAATCGGCGCGCCGCGCCGTGGGCCAGGGAGTTGGCGAGTTGTGCGAGCCACATTGAAGCTGCGGTTGGGCGTTTCGGGTGCGAATCGGAGGTGAGGCCAGCGTCGAGACAGACAATGAGAAACGAGTTGACCGAAGAGTGAGACAGGCAGGAGGGAGACAGTCAACCTTTGGCCTTGCAGAAAGCCGCACATCGGATGGCAAGCGCGGAGCCTCGATTTTTTCGAAACGCTGGAGTTGGCTTCCGCGACTCACTTAACGCGAACCTGCTTGATCTTCATGTGTCCACCCGTCTCTCCGTGGTCTTGTAGCACCCTGAGAACCGAGTTGTTATTCACCCAATCGACCGCCCAAACTCGGTAATCGTGCAGATGTTCGTCTCCAGCAAAGGCTCGATAATGCCCGCTCGTTAGATCACCAACATAGAGTCGCTGGCTGGATGGAAAGCCCTTATTGTTAAGGAGTCTTCCAGTAAAAGCGATAGCTATGCCATTGGGCTCAATCAACGGCGCAAACGCATCCATGTTTGGTGGTGACACCTTGGCTTTGTTGCCTTTTGGCGTGACGATCCAAATCTCACGCGGACTACTGATGAGTTTGGCGTCATCTCCAGTTCCAATGACTTCTGCGTCCTCTATGGGAGTTTGATCACCGGTAACTGCAGAGAGGGCAATCGTGCCGTCGGCGGATTTGGATCTGCGTTCACTAATGCGTTTTGCTTCAAAGACAAGCCGTGTCCCGTCCCACAACTGTTGATTGCCGCCTTCAGTCTTTTCGATTTTTCCAACCTCAATCCACTTGAAGTTTGCAAACAGTTCCGCAACTGCAGGGTCCTCGGTCGCTCTCCGCATGTTTTCCGGAATGGCCTTCGGCGTTATGCCGTCCGCTTGCCAAGGCAGCAAAGGTTCGACACGCGGCAGATTGGTCATGCGCAGTCTGGTTGGAGGCTTCGGAAGTGGCCTGTCTTGTGTGACTGGTTCCTCTACAGGCACATTCTGTTTGGGAATCAAAATCCAGAGTAAGCCGCCCACAAGCATAAGAAGCGCCAGCGCTGTAAAAGGCTTTTTCATTGCAAGTTCCTCGCGACGTTTTTGATGATTTCCGCTGCTTTCAAAATGACGTTGGAGCCTGGACAATCTGTTGGGTTTGTGGTCGCCCGCGCTTGGTGATACGACACCTTGTCCGAACTCAAATTGTAGCGGCGGGCGATGGCTGATATTGCTTTTTCAAGAGATTCCTGCCTTGCTGCAGGGAACACTTCTGTGCCGTGGTAATCACCCAAGATGCATATGCCAATGCCCGCAGCAGTATTATTCATTTCAACATGAGAGCCTAAAGTGTAGGGGCCATCAATTTTACCTGGTGCGGCTTCTAGCTCTCTGCCCTGATAGACATTGCCAGCCTTGTCCATCAAGAAGTGATAGCCAATATCACCCCAGCCATTGCCATCACGAGGCCAGTAAATTACAG
>JADZAX010000294.1 GCA_020852405.1 Verrucomicrobiales bacterium | reverse complement strand
TGGGGGGGCCGACATTGTGGAGAATGAGATCGCGGCCAAGTCCAAGATGGGCTACCTGCCTGAGAATGCCCCGCTCTATACAGAGATGACGGTGAGGGACTTCCTCCGGTTCTCCGCCGAGCTGCGCGGGGTGCCCAAGGCACAGGTCGCTGGAGCAGTCGACAAGGCAGTCGAAACCTGTTTCCTCGAGAGGGTCTTCAACCAGAGCATCGACACTCTCTCCAAGGGCTACCGGCACCGCACCTGCCTAGCCCAGTCCATCATTCACGATCCTGAAGTGCTCATTCTCGACGAGCCCACCGATGGGCTGGATCCGAATCAGAAACACGAAGTCCGCCAGCTGATCAAGCGGATGGGCAAGGAGAAGGCGATCATTTTCTCGACCCACATTCTCGAGGAGGTGGAAGCCTCCTGCACGCGAGCCATCATCATCGATCGTGGACGCGTCATTGCCGATGGCACTCCCGACTCCCTCAAAGCCCGCGCCCGGCATGCGGGAGCGGTGCTCTGCCGTCTCAGTGGTCTTGCCGGCTCGGGCATCCGCCATGAGTTGGAGAAAATCGCCGGCGTGGAGCAGGTGGAAGTGGTGGAGGAATCAGAAAAGGGACTGAGCGCCCATGTCTTCGCCGCCAAAGCGCGGCGTGCCGATCTTTCGGGTGCCATCTACGGCCTAGCCAAAGAAAAAAATCTCGTTCTGCACGAGCTCCACACGGAAGACGGTCGTCTCGACGACCTGTTCCGTGAGATCACCAAGCGAGACGTGGAATCCTGATTTGACCCGGGGCGCGCCATCGGTGTGGCCGCGCCGTGCTCGATTTTTCCCACCCATTGTTGTTTCCATCCATCCCTCTTCTACGACATGTTCGAAACCTTTGTCAGCTTCCTCATTCCTGCCCTTGTGGTGGCCGCCATCTTCGTGGTGCTGCTTCTGTTCGTGGCGCCCCGCGAACTGAGAACCATCTGCTTCCGCGAGCTGCGGAGTTACTTTTTCTCGCCCATCGCCTACGTCTGCGTGGTGATTTTCCTCATCATCTCGAACGTCATCACGTTCTGGTTTGGCGGGGCGCTGGAGCGGGGTGAAGCCGAGCTTTACGGCTCTTACTTCCAATACATCCCTTGGTATCTGATCGTCATCGCCCCCGCCGTCGGCATGCGCCTCTGGTCCGAGGAACACCGTCTTGGCACCATCGAGCTCCTGCTTACCATGCCGATCGCCCCGTGGCATGCCATTTTGGGCAAATTCCTGGCTGCCTCGGTCGTCATTTTTGCCATGCTGGTGCTTTCCTTCCCGGTGGTGATCACCATGAATTATCTCGGTGATCCGGACAACGGAGTCATTCTTGCCGGCTTCACCGCCTGTCTCCTGACGGGCCTGTGTTTCCTAGCCGTGACCAGCGTCATTTCCGCAGTGACTCGCAGCCAGGTCGTGGCTCTGTTGGTTTCCATTGTCCTCTGCCTTGCCCTCTGGCTTGGCGGTTTGAATCCCTTGGTCGAACTGCTGGATACCATGCGCGGCCCCGGGCTGATTTTCTGGCCTGCCGTCAAACTCCTCAGCTCGATCAGTGTGATGCCTCACTTCAATGAATTGGCCAAAGGGGTTCTCGGTTTCCGTGACATCGTCTTTTTCGCCAGCTTCATCGCTTTCTGTCTCTTCACCACTGCCATGGTCATTAGACTCAAGCGTGCCTGATTCTGTTTTCGTTATCCCCATTTTCAATCTGACCTGACTGCATCCATCCCTATGAGTGAGAAGGCCACCACCAAACCCTCGTCAGCCGCGCCAGTGTCCCGCTCTCTGGCCGCTGTCATCGCCATTGTCATCGTCTTTTGCATTGTCGTGGCGATCAATGCCATTGCCGGGTTCCTCAACGGCCGGGCCGACCTGACGCAGGACCATCTCTACACGCTTGCCGACGGCACCAAGAAAATCCTCGGACGTCTTGAGGCTCCGGTTATCGTGCGGCTCTATACCACCGACAGCAAAGAGTTCATGACTCCGTCAGAGTTGAGCATGTCCCGTCGGGTGGAAGAACTGATCCGGGAGTATGTCAAGAATTCCAAGGGCAAGCTGACTTTCAAAAAGCTGAATCCGGAGCCGGACACGGATGCGGAAGACTCCGCCGTCCTCGATGGCGTGCAGGCCGGCGCTTCCCGGGAATCGGGCCAGGAGATCACCATGGGGATTGCGGTGGAGTGCCTTGATGCCAAAGAGGTCATTCCGTTTGTTCCCGCCCGCCCTGAGACCATGTTGGAGTATGATTTGTCCCGTGCCATCGCCGCGGTCCACGATGGTAAAAAGTCCAAAATCGTGGTGATGACCAGCATGGCCGTGGGCGGAGGTCCTCCGACAAATTTCCAGGCACCTCCCCCGCAGCCCTGGGTGGCCTACTCGGAATTGGAAAAGGATTACCAAGTGGAAACCATTCCCGGCACCTCCACAGTCATCCCTGAGGGCACGGATTTGTTGGTCGTGCTCCATCCTTATGACATCACCGATGAAGGCCAATACGCGATCGACCAATACCTGCTGAAAGGCGGGCGCGTCATCACCGCCGTCGATCCCATGCTTTTTGCCTCCCGGTTCATGGCCGCGGGTAATCCCATGATGGGAGGGGCTCCGGGGCCTCCTCCGTCCTCAAATCTGGCCAAACTCTTCTCTGCTTGGGGGATCGGGTACGATGACACCCGGGTGGTTGCCGACTCCCGCTATCCGACCCAGATCCGCGACGGTGTTGCTCCCACGGTCCTTTCGCTTAGCCGCGAAGCCCTGAACAAGGACGATGTGGTCACCCAGTACTTGAACGACCTCTTCCTTATCACTCCGGGCGCTTTCACGGTCACCGCGCCGGATGGTGTCACCGCTACCACACTGGCCAGCACCTCCAAGGATATTCAGCTTGTCGCCACTTTCGATGCCGATCCAACCCAGAAAGAGGCCATCCAGAGGATCCGGGAGAATTTCAAATCTCTCAATGAATCCCGGGTCCTCGCTGTGAAATTGAAAGGCAATTTCAAGTCCGCCTTTCCGGATGGTAAGCCCAAGTCAGCGGCGGATGCCGATAAAAATGATGAGGATAAAAAGGACGGTGAGAAAGACGACAAAAAAGACGCTGACAAGCCCAAGGAGGAAGAAAAGGATACCTCTTTGAAGCAAAGTGAGAAGGAAGGGGTTGTCATCGCGATCGCCGACTCTGATTTCCTCTACGACGAATTCGCCGTGCAGAAGATGCAGGTCATGAATCAGGTCATCATCCAGCCGATGAACGGAAACCTGACTGCTTTCCAGAACATGGTCGAGCAGCTCTCCGGAGCTTCGGAACTGAGTGACATCCGGAGCCGTTCATCGGTCCGCCGCCCCTTCACCAAGCTCAACGAGTGGCTCAAGGAAGCGGAGAGCAAGCACATGGCGGAATACAAGAAGTTCGACAGCCAGAAGCGCGAAGCCGAGCAGGAGATCAACAACATTCTGGCGGCCAAGCCCGGCGACATCAAGGAAGCGATCATGTCTCCCGAGGTCCAACAGAAGGTGGAGCAACTCCGCAAGGACATGGTCGACTACAGCAAGAAGGCCCGTGAAATCAACAAGCAGATCAAGAAGGATTTCGACTGGCGTCAGAATGTCATCAAGCTCGGCAATGCGGTCACGATGCCTCTCCTCGTCATCGCTTTCGGGATCGGACTCTACTTTTTCAGGCGGTCTCAAACAGCGGCCCGTTGAGGCCGAGATTCGACCGGAATCCTTCTTCCATTCGGAATAACCAAGCATTCAAATCATGGGACAGAAATCACTCGTTCGGTTGTTGTTGGTGCTGGCTGCTTTGGCCGGCGTGGCATTCGTCCTCAATCTGATGAACCGCACCGACAGTGGCGGCGGCTCTGGAGGTAGAACTTCGGAGCGCGTTCTGCCGGATTTTGCGCTCAATGAGGTTGCCCAGGTCAGGATTAAAACGGGATCCGGTGAGTTGAACATCAAGGCCGGGGAAAAAGGTTGGACCGTGGCGGAGCGGGATGGGTTCCCGGCTGATGTTACCAAAGTGGTCGGCTTGATCAAGAAGGTGTGGGATTTGAAGCCCATCCAAACGCAGCCGGGCGGGGCCGCGTTGACGGAGCGTTTCTCGCTGGTGGATCCTTCCAAAGCTGCCGATGCATCCGGCAAAACGGCCACCGTTCTTTCCTTCCTGAGCAAAGATGGCAAAGAGGTGGGGGCTCTCTGGCTAGGCAAAACTTACGATCGCAAAGAAAATCAGCCTAGTCCTTTCGGGGGGGGCATGTCCACGACCCCGGTGGGGCGTTATGTCAAAGCTCCGGGCAGTGAGGACATCTGTCTTGTCAATGAAACCCTTTCCGAAGTGGCCACCGATCCTGCTGACTGGCTCTACATAGACTTTGTCAAAGTGGACAAACTCGAGAGCATTTCGATCAAGAGCGGCACCGCGTCCGATGACTGGAAATTGACCCGCGACTCCGCGGAAGGCGATCTCGTGCTTGATGCTCCTAAAGCGGGCGAGGATGTCGACAATCTCAAGACTTCGCCCATGAAGACGGCCTTCTCCAGCGTCAGTTTTGAGGACATCGTCAAGGCCGATGAGATCAAGGACAAGCCCTTCAAGACGACTTTCGCGGTCGAAACGTTCGAAGGCTTCAACTACCAGTTCGTGGTCACGGACAAGAACGACCTCAACGAGTTGTTCCTCAAGGTGGATGTCACTGGGAAATTTGAAGAGAAGCGCAAGCCCGGTGAAGAGGAAACCGATGAAGAAAAGAAGAAGAAGGACGAGGAGTTCGCGGCTGAGCTGAAAAGGAAGCAGGACAAGCTGGCCGCTGAAAACGCCCTCGAAGGCCGCATTTTCAAGGTGAGAAGCTGGAACGTCGAAAACCTCATCAAAAAGCGCTCCGAGTTGATGAAATCCAAAGAGCCAGCTGTGCCGTCTCCCGCTGATGGTGCTCCCGGTGGATTGCCCGGAGGTCTTCAGTTGCCCGGAGGCCTCCAGTTGCCAGGAGTGAATGCTCCGGTGCCAGCGCCCAAACCTGCTGAGTCGGCACCGAAGCCAGCCGCCGAAGCA
>JADZAX010000293.1 GCA_020852405.1 Verrucomicrobiales bacterium | reverse complement strand
GAGGCGGGAGCGACGAGCGGAGCGAGGAAGCCAAGCCGAGGTCCGGGCGCGGAGCGGGAGCCAGTCCGCCGCGAAGCGGCGGCGGAATTTTTTTGGAAAAATCGATTGCCATGAAGACTCCGCGCACCGCCGATGACGACGAAGACGCAAGAGCCCTCTCCTCCGTGGATGGCCGAACGTGGTGGGGCGAAGCGGTGGCCTTTCCCTTTCCTCCACAGCCCGATCCCACCGTGCGCCGGGTGGTGCTGGGCAGTCTGGAGAGCGGAAAGGAACTGACCCTCGACGACACCCTGCTGGCGGGCCTAGCGGCGATCCGCTCGCATTTTCCACGGCTCACGCACCTGCATCTCTGGGGGATCTCAAACCTGACGGCGGTCGATGGCCTGCCCGAGGCACTGGAGGCGCTCGACATCCGGAAATGTCCCGCCTTGGAGCGGATCGGTCCGGTGCCGGACACGCTGCGCACTCTCGATCTCGGTGGCTGCGGCGCGCTGCGCGAGCTGCCTGCGGGAGCAATGACGGGTCTGGAATATATCTGGCTCGATGGCTGCGGGGCGCTGACCCATTTCGCCCCCCTCCGACCGGCCCTGCCGACGCTGCGGAGGCTGGAACTGCACGGCTGCCGCTTTTACGATCTTGATGCCGCCTACTGCGGCGAGCCGGAGGAGGATGTGGCGGACATCGTGCGCGGCTACCACGAGGCGCTGGCGACGCAGGGCCATGAGCCGCTGGCCGAGTGCAAGGTGGTGGTGCTCGGCAACGGCGGCGCGGGCAAGACGGAACTGGTCCGCGCGCTGAAGGGGCTGCCTTTTGACAATGAACAGGATTTCACCCACGCCATCCGCCTCTGGCATTGGGATGGCGGCACGGTGGATGGGAGCATCCCGCCCTACGCGCCCTTTCCCGAGACCGGGGCGGACCGGGTGGACCTGAACGTGTGGGATTTCGGCGGGCAGGACCTCTACCACAACACCCATCGGTTGTTTTTAGAGAACCGGGCGGTCTTCGTGGTGGTCTGGCGTCAGCCAAAACGCGGGGCGGACGGCAAACTGCAGCCGCTGCGCGAGAAATTCCCCAACGATCCCGTGCGACCGCTGAATTACTGGCTCGATCAGGTCTATGCCTTCAATCCGAGGGCGCGGGTGGTGATCGTGCGGACTTGGGCGGATGACGACGCGAACAATCCGCCCGAGGATTGGCGGGAACAGGTGCGGGAGGAATACCAGGGCCTGCGGAGCCGCGTGGTGAGCTGCAAGGAGCGCGCGCAATGGGAACTGGAAACGCTGCGCGCCGATCTGCTCGATTTGGTCAAAAAGGAACTCGGCGGTCCCGAGGCGGTGCGGATGCCCCGCGGCCGGGTGGCGGTGCGGCGGCAACTCCGCGAATGGCAGCCCGGCTGGGACGAGGGCGCGCCGAAGAGCGATGGCGATCGGCGGCTCCTGCGGCGGCACGAATACGCGGCGCTGGCGCGGGGGCAATTCGCGGCCCTGGGCCTTCCGGAGCCGGACGACGACGAGATCCGGTGGCAGATCGACTATTTTCATCACAGCGGCGCGATCTACGCCCCGCCGAAATGGATCGCCGAATCCCCGAGTCCCGACGCCTGTCCGCTGATCGTGGATCAGCGCTGGGCGATCGAGGGGATCTATGAGTTGCTGTTTGAGGGAAAAGACGCCAAAGAACTGCTGACGCGCGCGGGAGGCATCGCCACGGTGGATCTGTTGGAGAGTGCTTGGGATCGCGTCTGCCCGGTAACGGGCGGTCCGCGCTATGATCGGGAGGCCCAATGGGTCCTGCGGCGCTTCATGGCGCAATGCGGACTGCTGGTGGAAAGTGGAGACCGCTTTTTGCTGCCGGAATTTTTGCCGGACCGACACATGCTGGAAGGACTGGCCTGCAACGACCGCCTGGTAAAGGAGACCCGGGCTGGCGGCGAGTCGAGAACCTACCGCATCCGACATCGGAATCTGGGCCAGGGCTTTGGCTGTCTGCTCGTCGGAAAAATGGCGGAACGCTTCGGAGCAGGCGTGCCCTTGTTCCGCTACGGTGCCATCGCCGAGGTCACCGTGGGCAATGCGTATGCCGAAGGCGGCGAGCGCCCAATCCTCATCCGGGTGGAGTGGCACCGGGAGGATGACGACCATTATCAGGGGGACATCGTGGCGACGCTGTTCGGCCCGGCCGAAACGGATGAATCGGTGCGAGTGCTGATCGAGGAGATTCTTCGCACCCTGCCCGCCTGGCCCCCTGAAGCAAAATTTGAAACGGCAGACGGGCACGCCATCCCGACCCGCCAGGAGTCGTTCCGGATGGATCCGCTGTCGATGCCGGGCCGGGAGACGCCCACTGCCAGACCCAAGGTGCGCCTGGGATTGGTGGGCCTTTCGATCGCCGGAGCCGACAAGAAGTATCCCGACAACGAATTTTGGCCGAACGCGATCCTGCGCGGGCTGGACGCGCTGCCGGATCGGGCCTTTGATGTGCTATTTTACAAGCGGGACTCCGAGCGGCAGACCGTGCCGGAATTGGTGTATGATCTGGTGCGGGCCGACTTGCTGGTGGCGGTGATCGGGAAGAAGTATTTGGATTCGAAATACTGTCTGGTGGAATTTTACGAAGCGGCGCGGTATCACCAGCCGGAAGGCACTTTCGAGTGTCCGAAAGACTGGCCGCACCGGGTCT
>JADZAX010000292.1 GCA_020852405.1 Verrucomicrobiales bacterium | reverse complement strand
TCATCTGGAGTGGGCGGGGCGATTTGGAGCCGAGTATCATCATTGTTCCGCCAGGTCCGCCGCTGGCTCTTGGTCATGACAAACCGTTCCAGATCGAGCCTTGCGCATTGCACCCGCAGCACGGCCTCGTCCTTCATCATCAGACTGTAGCGGAAAAAGCGGGAGCCGAAATGCCGCCATCCCTTGGCCCAGGCGGCATCGAAATCCAACGGGACTTCACAGACGCCCTGGTCAAACACCACCGGCCATTCGGGCAGGGTGATCCGGGGCCGGTCGGATCCGGCTCCCGTACCACTCGCATCCGCTTCGCCCGACTTCACAGGTCGGAATCGGTCACAGCCCCGTCTGAGGCGGAACTGACCAATTTGGCATACTTCGCGAGCACGCCTTTGGTATAGCGAGGTTTCGGCTGTTTCCAGGCCTTGAGTCTCGCCTTGATTTCGCGGTCGCTCACTTTGAGCATAATCTCACGCTTCTCGGCATCGATCACGATCCGGTCGCCGTTCTGCACGATCGCCAGTGGTCCGCCGACATACGCTTCGGGGGTGATGTGCCCGATCACGAAGCCGTGGCTGCCACCTGAGAAGCGTCCATCGGTGATCAAGGCCACGTCTTTGCCAAGCCCGCGCCCCATCACCGCGCTCGTCGGCCCGAGCATTTCCCGCATGCCGGGGCCACCCTTGGGACCTTCGAGACGGATCACGATGACGTCCCCTTTTTTGATTTTTCCCGCCAGGATGGCTTTCATGCCCGCTTCCTCGGAATCGAACACACGGGCCACCCCTTCAAAGTGAAGGCCTTCTTTGCCGCTGATCTTTGCCACGGCTCCTTCCGGCGCGAGATTGCCGCGGAGGATGACCAGATGGCTGTCTTTCTTGATGGGATTGTTGAAGCTGCGGATGACGTCCTGTCCTTTGGGGTAGGGCTTCACTTTGGCGAGATTCTCCGCCAGCGTGCGGCCAGTAACGGTCATGCAGTCGCCATGCAGGAGCCCTTTGGCGAGCAGCATTTTCATCAGGGGGAGGGTCCCGCCAATCTCGACAAGCCGCTGCATGACATACTTTCCGCTCGGCTTCAAGTCGGCCAGAACCGGCACTTTTTTCCCGATTTTGGTGAAGTCATCAATCCCCAGTTTCACCCCGGCGGCCTGGGCCATGGCCACCAGGTGGAGCACCGCATTGGTCGAGCCGCCGAGCGCCGTCACCACGGTTATGGCATTCTCAAAGGCCTTGCGGGTCATGATGTCGCGGGGGCGGATATCGCGCCGGATCAGTTCCAGCACCGCAGCCCCGGCATCGAAGCAGTCCATCATCTTTTCCGGACTCACCGCAGCCTGGGCGGAGCTGTTGGGCAGGCTCATTCCCAGTGCCTCGATGGCCGAAGCCATGGTGTTGGCGGTGTACATACCGCCGCAGGACCCCGCGCCGGGGATGGCGCAGGCTGTCACCGCCTCCAGTTCCTGGTCATCAATCGTTCCGGCGGAGTGTTGGCCCACCGCTTCGAAAACGGACACGATGTCCACATCCTTGCCTTCATGGCAGCCCGGCAGGATCGTGCCGCCGTAGACGAAGACGCTGGGGCGGTTCAGTCGGGCCATGGCCATGAGACAGCCGGGCATGTTTTTGTCGCACCCGCCAATCGCCACGATGCCGTCCATGCCTTCGCATCCGGCCACCGTTTCAATGGAATCGGCAATGACCTCGCGGCTCACGAGGGAGTATTTCATGCCTTCGCTGCCCATCGAGATCCCGTCCGAGATGGTGATGGTGCCGAAGATGATGGATTTCCCGCCGGCGGCATCGACGCCCTTGGCTGATTCCTGGGCAAGCTTGTCAATGTGCATGTTGCACGGGGTGACCATGCTCCAAGTGGAGGCGATGCCGACGACGTTTTTTCGGAAATCCTCTTTGTGGAAACCGACGGCATAGAGCATGGCCCGGCTTGCGGCGCGGTCTGGTCCGTCGAGCATTGGCCCGGAATGCTGGCGGTCGGCCTTGGCGGTGGAGGTCCTTTTTTTGGCGGGGGTTTTCTTCCTGGTAGTCATGAGTTCCTGTGAAAGGTCAATGTGGCACAATGCCACGCGGTGCGCCAGTGGTTCCCTTGAAGGTGACAACAGGGCGCTGCGGTTTGGCGATCAATTGCTGCCGGCCTGGCGCTGGTCCTGGATCCCCCCGGTCTTGACCAACCAATACCGTGGCAATTTCTCCCCTCCGGCATCGATGGAAGTCCGCCGGTTGGGAATCCCCGTTAGGGAAATGACGGAGATGACGAGAGGGGGCAATGAGGCAAGTTTTTCGGGATCTTCGCGGAGACGGATCACTCGATGATCTTCAGTTTGTTCTTCTCACCCCGGCCCCGTTCCTCGGCCCAGACCCGGTGCAGGTGATCGTAAATCTGGTCGAGGTTGGCCCGGTTAGTGAGCCGATATTCGGCCGTTTTGGCATGGGTCGTGGTAGGGTAATTTTTGATGACCTGGGTCCAAACATCGTTGGTTCCCGTGCGGTTGGTGGCTTCTTGGGCGACGTTTTTGAGACGGTCGAGCGCGGTTTTTCCGATCGAAAGCGGGGAGCCGTCGGTTGCGGGTTCGAGGTAGTAAAAGCGGGCGACCATCGAGCCGAGGGTTTCCACCGTGACTTCAAAGACCCGGGCGGTTCCATCCACAATGTAGGTGTGTTGGCTGACGGAGGCGATGGTGTTGAGCGGGGCGATGAAACGGCCCCCGTTGAGTTCGATTTCCCAATAGCCTTTGAGGCCACTCTCTTCCGTGCCCGCTCCGGTGCCACTACCTCCAGTGTTGGGCGTGGGAGTGGGAGTGGACTGGGCGTGGCTCAGGGAGCAGGAAAGCAGCATACCTGCGGAGATCCCGAGCAGAGCGGACAGACGGTTGGATCGCGGAGTGTTCATGGTGTGTCAGGGTGGGAGTTGGCGAATGGGGGAGGGCAGAACCCTTTCAAGGCAGAGATTTGAGTCCGCGGTGGCTTCCTGGTTCATAACCGGGAGGGAGACTCAGGGCGGCGTTCTCTATTTTAACAAGCCTCCAGCTGGAAGGCCAGATGGATTCTCTCTTCCAGGTGAAAACAAACGGTGTTCGCAGGGTGTTGATCTGACGGATGACCTCACCGGCAAGGGGGGACCCGGACCCGCTAACTTGGAGCCGCGCCGTGGTCACCGCCTCACGACCGGTCCTCTTGGTCGTCAGATCGATGGGCTGGATGGCGAAGGAAAAGAAATGGCTGGTGGCGTCCTCCATGGCGAGGACTGCCGTCTTGCGGTCGAATTGCCATTGGTCCCGGTAGGTCAGTGAGAGGAGGTCCTCCACGTTGCTGGCTCTGCGGTGTTCCAAGGCCTGGAAAAATGCGGTCTGCTTCTTGCTTAATTGCCGATCTGGATTCGACCAGCGAAAGATCATCCATGGAAGCAGCGCCAATACCAGCAATCCGATGACGGGCAGTGCGAAGCGTCTCCAACGGGACGAAAGGGAGGTAAAAGTCGGACTGGCCATGTCAAAAAACAGTCTGACGATCCAATTCTTTAAAACTATTGACAATTAGGGTCTCTTGTCCAAGTTGCCAACGTATGGCCACCTATCGTCCCAATGTTGCAGCCATTTTGATGGACGCCACCGGAAAGATTTTGGTGGCCGAGCGGATCGATTTCAAGGGCTCTTGGCAGTTCCCTCAGGGGGGCGTGGACAAAGGCGAGGATCTCATCGGAGCGTTGCGCCGGGAAGTCGAGGAGGAGTTGGGTCTCAAGCCCTGGCTTTACCAAATGGTGGCCTGCCGCACCGGCTACCGCTACAAATTTCCCAATGGGAAAGTGAAGAAGCGCCTCTACTGCGGCCAGGTCCAGACCTACTTTCTCTGTCGTTATCTGGGGACCGATGCGGACATTGTGCTGGATTCGCACAAGCAGGAGTTCATCTCGGTGAAGTGGATCGAACCCAAGGATTTCTCCCTGAAATGGGTTCCCGCGTTCAAGCGGCGGGTCTTCCTGAAGGTGTTCCTGGATTTTTTCCGGGTGCGGCTTTGATCGCCACCGGTCCGCTTACCAGAAGCGCTTCATGAACCGGTTGAGGGGCCCCTTTTTCACGGGAGGCTCGGCCGGTTCTGTGGCCGGGGCTCCTGGGTTTGGCCCGGCCGGTTTCGGAGCAGCGGTGGGAGTGGTCGCTCCTGGGGCGCTGCCGAACAGGGAATTTCCTCCGGAAAGGACCTCGGTCGGGGCCGGCTGGTTGCCGGGGGATTGGGCTGCTGGTGCCCTCGGGGCAGGGGCTGGCGGTTTACTGGAAGCCTCCGGCTTGGGCTCTCCCGCCATGGCCGGAGAGGCAGGCTCGGCGATGCGGGGAAGTTCCGCTGAAGGGGTCCTTTTTTTGAAGAACGGGAGGAATCCCCCGTCCGGCTTGTCGGAGGCAGGCGGAACCGGATCCGGGGAGTCCGCGCTGGCGACCGTCGCCGGAGCGGGCTCTGCGTCCGGTTCGGTTTTGCGTTGCATGAACTTTGGCGTGTCCTCTGCGGGCGCTGCCTCCGCCACGTCGGGCGGGGCTTGGGCCACGGAAGCGGGGTCCGGCAATTTGGCTCCGGAATCTGAAATGACCTTGGCCGAAACGATTTCCACCCGGTCGAGGGGGTTGCTGTTGGCATCCACCGCGAGGAGGGCCATGTCATCCAGCACCTGCAAGCCGGAAACGACTTTGCCGAAGACAGTATAGCTGTCGTTGAGGGCTGGGATATCCGTCAGCGCGAAGTAAAACTGACTGCCGCTGGAAGAGCGGGAAGGGTTTGACTGGTCACTGATCCTCGCGGTGGCGACAGCACCCCGGACGTGCGGCTTCCGGATTTCCGCAGGGATGACATAACCGGGCCCTCCGGTGCCCCAGTCGGCCCGGCGTTTGGCATCCTTGGTCAGCGGGTCGCCGGTTTGGACAATGTAGTTGGGGATGACCCTGTGAAAGGCCACCCCGTTGTAAAATCCAAGGGCGGCGAGCTTTTTGAAATTGGCGCAGGTCTTCGGTGCGGCGGATTCGTCCAACTCGATGACCACCGGGTGTTGGCTGCCGTGCCATTGAATGGTCAGTTCGACTTTGGAGGAGGCTGCACCAGCCCTATGGACCACAGTGAGTGCCAGCAGTAATGCGAGGAATGCCCCATGCAAGAGCCGGGGCTGGGTCAAAGTATTCATACCGGAGTGAAAGGTGGGAGGTTAGCCTGGACTTCCAGAAGGCAGGAAATTCCGGACTTCCAAATCGTAAATCAGGCTATCACTTTCTCCCGCGATGACAAGACGTGTTTCCGGGACGGCCAAGACCCGGGGGAGGAAAGCCAACGCCAACCAACCGGTTCCATCCTCAGCCACACTGGTGATCGCGGCGAGGGGTTCTTTCCCGTCGGGGAGACAGAGGGAGGTCCCCGCCGCCGGCGGTGATCCGGTCCCCTGCAGAAGGCAAAGGCGTCGGTTGACCTTTCCGGCGCTTTGAATGCGGGAGACGACCTCCTGGCCGACATAGCATCCTTTGTGGAAATCGACGGCCCAGGTGTCCATGCCGGCTTCGGCCGGAAAGACCTCGCCCGGCAGGAGTTCCGCCCCCCAGGCGGGCACCCCATGGAGAAGCCGAAGGCGTTGTCTCTCCGCCGGAGCCATCGCGCCGCCGGGTGCGATGGCGGCGTCTCCGTCGCGCTCCCAGATGTCGTGCCCGGGAATTCCCAGTCGCCGGGATTCCCGGGCGGCTGTGGGAGGAATGCCGACGGGGAGGGGGCCGGGAACGTGCCAAAGACGGGATTGGTGCGTGATGTCAGTGATTTCGACATCATCGGACACGAGGTATTTTTCCAAGCGCGCTAAAAGATCCCCGCCGAGGGCGG
Organism: Verrucomicrobiales bacterium; assembly: GCA_020852405.1. Classification (GTDB taxonomy): domain Bacteria; phylum Verrucomicrobiota; class Verrucomicrobiia; order Verrucomicrobiales; family DEV007; genus JACKQE01. The sequence continues at coordinate 2,250 of JADZAX010000292.1, read as the reverse complement.
CCGGCCCGTCCACCAGCAGGGCATGGTCGGATGCGTCGCGGGTGACAACCATTTCCGCTTCGATGCGACCTTTGGCATTGCAGAGACATCCGGCGAGCGCTCTGGTGGGGGTGCACTTGCGCACGTCGTTGGTGAACTGACCATTCAAATAACGCACGCGGTCCGTGCCGCTGATGAGGAAGCGCTGGCGCTCGTCGGTGAGGTCGATCCACTGGTCTGACATGGTGCCTCCATAGTCCTTCCCCACCGACCTTGCACGCCCGGGGGATCTTTCGATCCGCTGTGTGGAGGGTGTCTTCCCTGCGGCCTCTGGCATCGCGTCATTGCGGCGGGGAAGGGCTCTCTTTGTGGTTTTCATCGTGGATGTGTCGGTTACACTTTGCCCTTCCGGCCCGGTGCCACCGAAACCACTCTGTTCCTCCTCTTGTGAAATCTTCCGATCGCCTCCGTTTTGTCGTCCTCTGCTGGGGACTTGCCTTCGTTTCCTGGTTCACTCCGGCTCATGCCGGGGCTCCGGCCGCACTGGAACTCCATTCCGGGGATCACATCGCGGTCGTCGGGAGTGGGCTTGCCGATCGGCAGCAGCATCACGGATGGTTCGAGGCCCTCATCCACAAGACCCATCCGGATCTGGATCTGACCGTGAGGAATCTGGGGTTCGCCGCCGATGAGGTGAACGTGCACCCCCGCAGCGACGAGGTGCCCACGACGGAGTATTTCCTCAACATGACTCCCGGCAAGCTCGCCACCAAGGTGGGCAACACCGACGTGGTCTACACCTCGGGCGCTGATTTCCATGCCAATGTGATCTTTGCCTACTGGGGCTTCAATGAATCCTTCAAAGGAGAATCCGGTCTGGCGGACTTCAAGAAAGCGCTGGACGAATACCTCAAAAAGCAGCTCGCGGCCGATTACGGAAAAGGCAAGCCGCGGGTGGTCCTGTTTTCACCCATCGCGCATGAGGATCTCAAAGACCCTGTCAACTACCCGGACGGCTCCGCCAATAACCGGAATCTTGCGGCTTACACCTCCGCCATGGCCGAGGTTGCCAAGGCGAACGAGGTGCTCTTCATTGATCTTTTTACCCTCTCCGGGACGCTTTTTTCCGCGGCCGAAAAGCCCCTGACCATCACTGGGGTTCATCTTACGGAGGCGGGAGACAGGGCGCTTGCGCCGTTGCAGTACAAGGCGGTTTTTGGCAAGGAAGCCCCGTCGTTGGACGATCCCTCGCTGGCCCGGATCCGAGGGGCCGTGCTTGAGAAAAACGTGCAATGGCACCACCGCTACCGCACCGTGGATCAGTTCAACATCTATGGACAACGCTCCCGGATCAATTACGCGGATGCCGTGACCAAGACCAATGGGATCGACAATGCCACCATTCTGGGAGCGGAAATGGCCCAGCGTGATGTCAAGACCGCCAACCGCGACAAGGCCATCTGGGCGGCGGCGCAGGGCAAGGATTTTGCAGTGAAGGATGACAATCTGCCGCCGGTGCCAACAGTGGCCCCGAACCGCCCCGAACCGGTGCCTTACCTGTATGGGGATGAATCACTCAAGCACCTCAGCACTCCGGAGGGGGTCAAAGTCGAATACATCGCCTCCGAGACCGAGTTTCCTGAGTTGGTCAATCCTGTGCAGATGAATTTCGACACCCGGGGACGCCTCTGGGTCGCCGCATGGCCGAATTATCCCGAAACCACGCCGACCACGGATGTTTATGACAAGTTGCTTGTCTTCGACATCGATCCGGAAACCGGCAAGTTCACCAAGTGCACCACCTTCTTGGACGGCCTTAATTGTCCCACCGGCTTCCAGCTCTACAAGGACGGTGTTCTCGTCATGCAGTCGCCCGACATGTGGTATGTCCGCGACACCGACGGCGATGGCAAGGCGGACTGGAAAGAGCGCATTGTCCAAGGATTGGACGCGGCGGATTCCCACCACGAAACGAACTCCATCTGCTACGAACCCGGCGGAGCCCTGTATTTCAGCGATGGGGTCTTCCATCGGACCAATGTGGAAACCCTTGGCGGACCCGTGCGCAATGTGAATGGCGCCATTTATCGCTACGAGCCCCGCACCAGCCGCTTCGACCGTTATGTGCCCTACGGCTTTGCCAACCCGCACGGCCGGGTTTTCGATTACTGGGGGAATGACATCATCACCGACGCCACGGGCAACACAAGCTATTTCGGCCCCGGTTTCAGTGGTCATCTTGACAGTGGCGCCCATCCCCGGATGAAGCAG
>JADZAX010000291.1 GCA_020852405.1 Verrucomicrobiales bacterium | reverse complement strand
TTGATTTCTACATCGGCCAAGCTCATTGGCCATCCTTCAACGTGGCCGACAGTTGCATTTGCGTCGCCGCAGTGCTCCTTTTTTGGGGATCGATCCGGAGCGAGCGGATTCTGGCAGGCAATGCCTCCTCACCCGAGTAAAAAGCGGATCCGACCAGGCCCAACATGAGCACCCCTCGCCCTTGGCACCGAGGTGCAAGAAGAATCAACGAATCGCGGATCCGTTCCGGATGCACCTATTTCCGGTTTATTTTTTTGACCAACGGGAAAAGGTCGAAAGCGCAATGCTGCCTTCCAAAAGGATTGACCAAGGGGCACTTTTGACGAAGGATGATTCCACGAACCATGGATGTTTCCTTTCGATTTCCATCTTGGAGACTGCTTGACACCTGCCTAGTGGGAAAGCCTCCGCGAGACGCTGTTCTGTCAGCCACTGAGGCTTTTCTGGATTGGTCTCAGGGTCCCGCCTGATGGTTCGATGCCCCTCATTTGACCCTGTGGATTCCGAACCAAGTCAGCCTGAAAGCGGAGACAACAAACCGGTGGCTTCGAGGCATGCCGAAGAGTTGCTTGTCGACACCCAGATCATGGGACAGTCGGATATCGACCACGCGGTTGCCCTGAGTCTTCACAGCGCCCAGCCTCCCATCAAAGTATCCGGCTACGAGCAAGAAGAATTCCTCGGCCGAGGGGCTTTTGGTGAAGTCTGGAAAGCGGTCGACAGCAACAGCGGTCGGGAAGTTGCGATCAAGTTCTACAACCACCGCGGGGGGATTGACTGGTCCCACATGACCCGTGAGGTCGAGAAGCTGCAATACCTGTTCTCAGACCGCCATGTGGTGCAGCTGTTCGATGTGGGATGGGACTCCGATCCGCCCTACTATGTCATGGAATACATGGGCTTTGGCTCCCTGGAGGACCGCCTCCGCCAAGGGCCCATGGAAATCTCCGAGTCCGTGAAAATGATCCGTGAGGTCACGATCGGGCTGGCCCATGCGCATGACAAAGGGATCCTGCATTGCGACTTGAAGCCCGGCAACATCATGCTGGACCAGGATGGCCGGCCCAGGCTGGCAGACTTCGGCCAGGCCCGCCTCAAGCACGAGCATGCTCCGGCGCTGGGCACGCTCTTTTACATGGCCCCCGAGCAGGCCGACCTCGCCGCCTCTCCGGACGCCCGGTGGGATGTTTATGCGCTGGGAGCGATGCTCTTTCGTATGATCACGGGGGAACTCCCCTACATGAATGACGAAATCACCCAGGAGCTTTCGTCCCAGGACACCCTGGAAAAGCGGCTCAAAAGCTACAGCACGCTGGCCTCACACCACAGCAAACCCACCGCCCATCGATTGCATCCGGGAGTGGACAAGCCTCTCGCCGACATCATCGACACGTGCCTGGAAGCCGATCCCCGCAAGCGCTATCCCAACGTCCAGTCCCTCCTTCATGCTCTCGAGCTGCGGGAGTCCCGCAAATCCCAACGCCCCATGATGCTCGTCGGGCTGGTGGGCCCGGCTCTTGTGGTTCTGCTGATGGCGGTGGCCGCGTGGTTCCTGTTTCAAAAAACCATTGATACGGCCTCGGCACACCTCTTGCAGAGAACGGGCGAAAGCAACCACCTCGCAGCGAAGTCGATTGCCGAACGTTTCAGCTTGGAAGTGGACAAGCGGTGGCGCATTCTTGAAAGCAGTGCCGCCTACGCCCCGCTGATGGAATGGCTGAGACTCCCTGCCGGAGAACCCCATGCGGAGTTGCAGAAGTGGCTTGATGAGCAGCACACGCACTGGAACAGCCAGTTCACGTCAGGCACCGGTGCGGCCTATTGGTTCATCCTCGACAAGGAAGGCAAAGTCCGGGCGATCAGCCCCCCCGCGGACAGCCTGGTCGGCAGCTATTTCGGCTACCGGGAGTATTTCCACGGCCTGGGCAAGGAATTGAGCCCGTTTGATCCGGTGCCCAAGACCATCACCGGTCCCCACCGGAGCAATGTCTTCCGCAGTCAGCCCACCAATCAACTGGCCGTCGCTTTCAGCGTGCCGATCACTGGCCCTGCGGGCGAATCTCTGGGCATCATCGCCATGGAGACGGCGATGGGACATTTCGCGGAGTTCCAGGGATCACGGAATCAATTGTCCGTTCTGGTGGACCTCAATCCTGACCAAGCAGGACAGTCCGGCCTGATTGTCGAACATCCCCAGCTGGACCGGAGCAATGCCAATTCACCGACCTCTGTCTACCTCACCCCGGAGCAACTCGCGACGTTCCAACACCTCCGCGAAGTCCAGACCCAGCCGGCCAGCCCAGACAATGCGGACGACGGGGCAAACGCGATCAATGGTTATATCGACCCGTTTAGCAAGGCGGATGCGGCCAACGACTGGCTGGCCTCGGTGGCTCCCGTGCAAGTGGTGCGGGGAGATGGGGAAAATCTGGATACCGGCTGGGCCGTGGTGGTCCAGGAAGAAATGAGGCAGACGCTCTCGCCCCTGGAACGGTTGAAATCTCTGTTCCTCTATGCAGGTCTCGCAGCGCTCGCCCTCGCAGCGGTCATCATTGGAGGCATGTGGGGGATCGTCCTGTTGGTGGCCAACGCCCCCGGCCGGCTGCGCTCGCTGAAATTCTGGAGCCGGACCGCCACCACCACCCTGCATTCGCTGAACAGTGCTTCTGATTCTTTGCGCAAACCGCTCCCCTGACACGAACGGTATGCGAGACTCCAACGGCTGAACAACCATGGTCCAACTGATTGCCAAAGGCGAAAAAGAAGGAGAATTCTGGCAAAAGCAAATGCCGGAAGGGAAAGCCTTCGTGCTGGGCCGTTCCTCTGAAACCTGGGATGTCCCCTGGGAGAAATGGCTGTCCCGCCAGCATGCGGAACTGGCCTGGGTGAACCACAGCCTGAAAGTAAGGCGGCTCCCGGAAGCCAAGAATCCCATCTGGTTCCGTGGAGAAAAAGCCAGCACGTTCTCCGTCAAAGCAGGTGAAACCTTCGTCATCGGCAACACGGTCTTCTCTTTGGACTTGGAGAGTGAGGGCTCGGTCTCCACCGGCGACAGCCGCCAGATTCTGCACGCTTTCACCATCAGCCCGGAAAACCTGCGCCACGTCCCCTTCCGGGACGCGCCCCACCGGCTCGACGTTCTGGGACATTTGGCCAAGGTGATCGAAAGCGCCCCCAATGATGCGGAACTGCTCGATCAGGCAGTCAACCTGCTGCTTCAAGGAATCCGCAAAGCGGACGTCACCTGCATCATTGAAATCGAAGCCTCGGACCCCAAGGGGACCGTCCACGTCCTCAGTTCGGTTGACCGCACCAATGTCAGTTCCTTTCAACCGAGCGGCCGACTGGCAAGGAAAGCCATCCTCTCCGAGCAACAGAGCGTCGTCCATGTTTGGACCACCAAGCAGGATGACTCTGAGCAATTGTTCACCCTGATGGGGAACTTTGACTGGTCCTTTTGCACCCCCCTGCACGGTCCTTCCGGTGAAGGCCTGGCGATCTACGTCGCCGGCCGCCTCCAAGGAGCGTCCCCGGCCTCCGCTCTGGCCCCGTGGAGCAGCAACGACCTCAGTGAGGATGTGAAATTCGCGGAGCTGGTGGCGGCCATTCTCAGCGCGCTGAGGCAGAACCGCTACCTGCAGCACCGGCAAAGCATTCTGGGGCACTTCTTTTCCCCCAGCGTTCTGAAGATCGTGTCCGCGAGCGATCCGGAAAAGGCTCTGAAGCCGAGGGATGCCGAAGTCACGGTGTTGTTCTGCGACCTGCGCGGTTTTTCTCGCAAGGTGGAACAGGAGGCGGACCACCTCTCGGAAATCCTGGAACGGGTCAGCATGGCCCTCGGCGTCATGACCAAGTGCATCCACAACCACCGCGGCGTGGTCGCCGATTTCCTGGGAGACTGCGCCATGGCCTTCTGGGGCTGGCCGCTTTCCCATGACGACGATATCCAGCAGGCCTGTCTGGCGGCTCTCGACATCCAATCGGAATTTCAAAAATTCTCCTCCGATCCCGATCATCCCCTCGCGGGATTCCGTGCGGGTGTGGGACTCGCCACCGGGCATGCCGTGGCCGGCCAGATCGGCAGCAAAGATCAGGCAAAAGTCACCGTGTTCGGACCCGTGGTGAATCTGGCTTCCCGGATGGAAGGTCTCACCAAAATCCTGCGGGTGCCCATTCTCGTCGATGAGACGACCGCCAAATACGTCAGCACCAAAATGCCCAAAACACTGGCCCGCAGCAGGCGTTTGGCCCGCGTCAGACCTTACGGACTGGGAGCCGCCTTGGAAGTGAGTGAGGTGATGCTGCCGATGAGTGAGGGTTCCCT
>JADZAX010000290.1 GCA_020852405.1 Verrucomicrobiales bacterium | reverse complement strand
TACCGCGGCGGTTGGTGCACCTTCTGCCGCATTCACTTGCGAGGCATGCAACGGGTCGCCGCCACCATCGAGGGTCTAAAGGTGCGACTCGTGGCCATCTCACCGGAACTTCCCGACCGTTCCGAAGCGATCGCCTCGGACGACGGACTGCGTTTCCCCTTGTTGCAGGATCCGGGTAACCGGTTAGCAAGTGCCTGCGGGGTGGCGTTTGATCTGACTCCCGCCTTTGTCGAAATGCACCGGCAATACGGGTTGGATTTTGCCATCTTGAACGGTTCCGAGGGCTCAAACACCCTGCCAGTACCGGCAGTGTTCGTGGTTCGGGCGGATGGAACGATAGCCTGGCGGCAAATCAATCCCGACTACAAACGACGGGCTGATCCCGATGCGGTTGTGCTGGCGGTGGTTGACGCTCTCAGCGGTTCCTGAGCGCGCCCGGCCAAAGGCTGTGATCCATCGATGTCCCTAGGGCGGACCCGGGTTCCCTTGATCCCAGTGCCCGTGAACATGAGGGAACCAAGCCGTCTTGGTGTCGAAGACTCGACAGGATTAGGTTTCGGATCAATTCCGTGAGAAATCTGGTTGCACTCAAGAGAATGACCCCGTATCATTTCTAATTCCCGATTATTCCCATAGGAAATGAATAGTTTACCTGCAGATCCATCCAGCGTCCTCAGCGATGCCTCCCCCAAGGCCCTCCGTGGCGGCGGGGCTGTGCAGACCTTTGAGGCACGCTACGGGCTCGATCTCCGGGAGGCCAACCGGACGCTTGAGACCGCCAGCGCTGAGGATCGTGTCAAATGGGTGCTGGAACATTTCCCGACGTCCACAGTGCTATCCTCCAGTTTTGGGGCACAGGCAGCGGTCTCCCTCCACTTGGCCACCCGGCTCTGCCCGGACATCCCGGTGGTTCTGACCGACACGGGCTACTTGTTTCCAGAAACGTATACGTTCATCGATCAACTCACCGAGCGGCTTTCGCTCAATCTCAAGATTTACCGTGCTGAGCTGAGCCCGGCCTGGCAGGAATCCCGCCATGGAAAACTCTGGGAGCAGGGCGTGTCAGGGATCGAACGTTACAACCAGCTCAACAAGGTCGAACCGATGGACCGTGCCCTGCGCGAATTGGGAGCGGAAACCTGGATCGCCGGACTGCGGCGCAGCCAGAGTTCCAGCCGGGAGAACCTCCCGGTTCTCGCGGTAAGCGGCGGAAGACTCAAATGCCACCCCATCATTGACTGGTCGGACCGCGATATTTTCGACTATCTCCAAAAGCACGACCTGCCTTATCACCCACTCTGGGAGGCCGGCTACACTTCCATCGGCGACTGGCACACCTCACACAAGCTGACCGACGGCATGAGCCCGGAAGAAGCCCGCTTTTTTGGACTGAAGCGTGAATGCGGCTTGCATGAGAGCACGGACTTTGTCATCTGACCTACCCTGGATCCCCGGACCATTTTCCCCCGCTCCATGAGCACCAATCTTCATCCCATCCACGACCGGCTTCTCGACCGCTCCGCCAAGGAAACCTTGATGGGGCACCGCGGATTGGTGGTGTGGATGTTCGGGCTGAGCGGTTCGGGGAAAAGCACTCTGGCGGCTCTGCTTGAGCGCCAGCTTCATGAAAGCGGGATTCACACTGCGGTCCTGGATGGTGACAACGTGCGTTCCGGACTTAATTCGAACCTCGGATTTTCCGACGCCGACAGATTGGAAAACATTCGGAGGGTCTCGGAAGTGGCAAAACTGTTCTGTCGCAACGGGCTCGTCACCCTGGCTTCCTTCATCACCCCCCGGATTGAGCTGAGGGAGCTGGCCCGACAAACGATCGGCACGGAGGACTTTCTCGGAGTCTATGTGAAATGTGACTTCGAGACCTGCGCCCGCCGGGACGTCAAGGGGCTCTATGCCAAAGCGGCAGCCGGTGGCGTCGCCCAATTCACGGGCAAAGACTCCACTTTTGAAGAACCGCTTGAGGTCGATTTGATTCTCGACACTGACGCGGAAAGCGAAACCGAATCGCTCGCCCGACTGGAAGCGGCGGTCCGCGCCCGACTGACCTGAATCCAATTCCACTCCCGATCCCCGGCACCTCATTTCCCTTTGCCATGCACTCCTACCGCGTCAACCACCTCAAACAGCTCGAATCCGAAGCCATTTTCATCCTCCGCGAGACGGCGGCGCAATTCCAGCGCCCAGCCCTGCTCTTCTCCGGAGGAAAAGACTCCATCGTCATGGCCTGGCTGGCCCGCAAGGCTTTCTGGCCGGCCCGGCTGCCATTCCCATTGCTCCATGTCGACACCGGACACAACTTCCCTGAAACCATCGAGTTTCGGGACAAATTTGTGGATTTCCTCCGGGCCGACTTGGTCGTCGCCCACGTCCAGGACAGCATCGACAAAGGTCGGGTCCAGGAAGAAAAAGGCCCCTATGCCAGCCGGAATGCCCTCCAGACCGTGACCCTGCTCGACGCCATCGCCGACAACCAGTATGACGCCTGTCTGGGGGGAGGTCGAAGGGATGAAGAAAAAGCCCGCGCCAAGGAGCGCTTTTTCTCCCACCGGGATGATTTCGGACAATGGGACCCGAAAAACCAACGCCCCGAGTTGTGGAATATTTTCAACGGCCGGAAGCACCACGGCGAGCATTTCCGAGTCGTCCCGCTGAGCAACTGGACCGAAATGGACATCTGGCAGTATGTCAAAGCCGAGGGCATCGACCTGCCGAACCTCTATTTCTCACACGAGCGCGACGTTTTCCTGCGCAGCGGATCCCTGCTGGCAGTGAGTGAATGCGTCACCGTGCAACCCCACGAGATCGTGGAGCGCAAAGTGGTCAGGTTCCGCACCATCGGGGATGCGACCTGCACGGGAGCAGTCGAAAGCCCAGCAGCAACCTTGGATGAAGTCATTCAGGAAGTCGCCACCGCCCGGCAGACGGAACGCGGCACCCGTTCCGACGACAAACGCTCCGAGACCGCCATGGAGGACCGCAAACGGGAAGGGTATTTCTAAGCCAAACGCCGTAATTCCCCCCCGTCCCTTCTCATCCAACCCCCTTTCCCACCTTTTCTACTACATGAGTGATCAATCCCACGACGGCTACCTCGACATGGACCTGCTCCGTTTCACCACCGCGGGCAGTGTGGACGACGGCAAGAGCACCCTCATCGGACGCCTTCTTTACGACAGCAAAAACACCTTCGAGGACCAGATGGAGGCGGTTGAGCGGAGCAGCAAGCAGCGCGGCGACGAACATGTCAATCTGGCGCTGCTGACCGACGGTCTCCGTGCCGAGCGAGAGCAAGGCATCACCATCGACGTCGCCTACCGCTATTTCGCGACCCCGAAACGCAAGTTCATCATCGCGGACACCCCGGGCCACATTCAGTACACCCGGAACATGGTCACTGGCGCTTCCACGGCAAACCTGGCCATCATCCTCGTCGATGCCCGCCACGGGGTGATCGAACAGACCTGCCGCCATGCCTTCATCGCCGACCTGCTAAGGATCCGCCATGTCGTGATCGCGGTGAACAAGATGGACCTGGTGGAATACAGCGAGGAAGTCTTCAACAAAATCGTGAGCCATTTCCAGGAATTTGCCTCCCGTCTCGACAACATCGTGGACATGACGGCGATCCCGATTTCGGCGCTGAACGGGGACAATGTGGTCGAGAAATCGGTCAACATGCCCTGGTACCATGGTCCCGATCTGCTCTACCATCTCGAGAATGTGTATATCGGCTCGGACCACAATCATGTCGATGCGCGCCTTCCGGTCCAATGGGTCATCCGCCCGCACTCCGACGAACATCACGATTTCCGGGGCTATGCGGGGCGGGTCGCCGGCGGGGTCTTCAAACCGGGAGACGAAGTCGTCGTCCAGCCCTCCGGCTTTTCCTCCCGCATCCGCAGCATCGAAAGTGCCGACGGCCCGCTGGAAGAGGCCTACGCTCCGCTCTCGGTGGCCTTGACCCTCGAGGACAACATCGACATTGGACGGGGCGACATGATCGTCAAGCCCAACAACATGCCCAACAAGGGCCAGGAAATTGAAGCCATGATCTGCTGGTTCTCAGACCGCAAAACTCTCCAGAACCGGGGCCGTTTCCACCTGCGCCACACCACCAACGAGGTCAAGGCGGTGGTCACCGAGGTGCGTTACAAAATCAACATCAACACACTGCACAAGATCGAGGACGATCTGGAATTCCGTCTCAACGACATCGGAAGGATCTCTTTGCGCACTTCGGCCCCCTTGATGTATGACGGTTACCGGCGCAACCGGACAACGGGCAGTTTCATCCTCATCGACGAGCAGACTAACGAAACCGTCGCCGCCGGCATGATTCTCTGAGTCAGGGCAAGGGCCGCCGGCTGTGCCAGACGAAAAGCCCCCGGCGGTCGCGCCGGAGGGCGATCCGCTCACGGTTTCGGTTGTCTCCACGCTCGCCATATTCCACCGTCACCCAGGCGTCGGAAACGACGGTCTCCAGTTTCAACAGGCGAAAGACCGGAGGGTGCGACACGCGCTGGAAACAGTGCAAGGGGACATCAGGATGACGGGCATTCCAGAGCAGCAACGCGGGAGGAAAATCCGGCACCTCCGCCAGCGCGGAGAGGACTTCCCGCAGGAGTGGTTCGCCATGGCGTCGCACCAGCCGGGCCGCCGCGAGCCGGTTGCGCACCCGCTCC
>JADZAX010000289.1 GCA_020852405.1 Verrucomicrobiales bacterium | reverse complement strand
TTGGTGGCTTTGCCTTCCATGTTGGATTGGCCCGCGAGAAGGAAGACTTTGACAGTCTCTTCTGCCGTGGATCTGGAAGCACCACCGCAGAGCAGCATCAGAGCGAGGATCGAAAAAAACAGGGGGCGCTTCATCGACCCAGATTGGCAGGACGGAGCGGGAGTTGTCAAGTTTGCGACCGCGCCGGTTGGTCCATACTTCCAGCGGACTAGGAAAGGCCCCGCCCCTGACGATAACGCCATTCCGGATGTCCGTAGCGTTGCTCCATTAAGGCTGTCGCGGTCCGCAGGAATTCGGGGTCCGGGGACCAGAGCATGATCTCCTCCGCGAGGTTCCGCGCGAAGGCCGTTTTCCAGCCACTGCCCTCGTCCAGGGTTGTCCGGACACTGCCTTGGTGCAGGACCGCTCCCCGGCATCGCCGTTGGGCGCCTCCCGCGATTTTGGAGCCGCTGTCGGGTTGCACCAGATCGGCTTCGACCGGTTCGACAAAGCAGCGGTCCACCCGGTGGCCCCGGGACTGGGATGGCAACAGGCCGCAGGTTTCGCCCGCGCCGTTCAGGGCCGCGGCCAAGGCCTCATGGATGACCCGATAGCGGGTGTCGGCCGAAGTCTTCGCGAGCCGGGAGTCGGCAGGAAGCACCAGAGAAAAGGTGGAGTCTTCTCCGTGCTCGACCCGGCCACCTCCGGTCCAGCGTCTCACGATTCGCTCGTCTGGCAGTCCGGGTTGGGCCTGCCATTCCTGAAAGTAACCAATCGTCACCGCCGGGGCATCCCATTCATAGAATCGCAGCACCGGGCCGGAGGTGGTTCGCAGCAAGGCTTCGTCCACCGCCATGTGGAGCGCCGGGGATCGGCTGGGGTCGGTATCCTGCCAGACGGTCAGGAGCGGCAGCGTTGGCCCCTGCAACGTTGCCGGAGAGGCCGTTTCGTTGGACGCCCCCATCACGGAACCTGGAGGAACCCGATGAGGTCCCTCACTTGATCGGGTTTGAGAATGCTGAGAAGCCCTTCGGGCATCAATGACTGCTCAAGGGTCGTCCTTTTGGTGATCTCCTTTTTGTCGACGCTGGCGTCTCCCGCCGGGGAACGCAGGGTCACGGTGTAATCGTTCTCGGCCGCGACAAATCCCTGCACGCTCTGGCCGGCTTTGGTTTCGATGATCGTCACCTGGAAATCCTTCGGTAGTGTCGCGGAGGGATCGATGATGTTTTCGAGCAGATAATACACATCACTCCGGTTGGCTCCCGTCAGATCCGGACCAACGTTGCCGCCTTCTCCCTTGAGGGTGTGGCAGGCCGTGCAGGTGGCGCGGAACAGGGTGTGACCGGATTCCACGTCCGCTTTGGCGAGAACGTCGGCGGTGAGTTGGTCCTGCCAGGCCTTGATCGAAGCCGCCTTTTCGGCGCTGCTTCTCTGCAGTTTGCCATAGAGGGATTCGACCCGCTTTTTCAATCCCTCGTTTTTCAGGTTCTGAATCTGCCGGGCATGGAAAGCGGTGAGCGCATGCCGGGGCAGGGTGCCCGCTTCCACGGCATCGAGCAACGCAGTGGCGCCGGCCACGTTGGCGGAGAGGGCGTTGACGGCGGCGGTCTGTTCGGCGGGCTTCATGGTGGTAAAGTGTCCGGTCAGCGCGGCCGCGGTTTTGGAGGAAGGAAACGAGCCCAGTGCCTGAATGGCGGTTCCACGGAGGGCTTCGTCATCCAGCAGCCCGATCAGCACCGGGACGACCGAGGCATCGCGGGTGCCAGCCAGCAACCCGACACATTCCTGACGCCAGTCGGCATTGGCCTTGGAATCACCCGCGGTCGAGAGCAACCGGGTGGTGGTTCCGGCGGGATCGAAACTCAGTCCCAGCCGGGCCCGGCTGCTGCGCAGGGAATCGGATTGGGCGAGGGCGGCATCCAATGCGGTCCACGCTGCCGGAGCTTCGATCTGCCGGCCTTGCAGTCCAAGCGCGAGGCCCTCGGCGGCGGATTGGAGTCGTGCGGCGTCGTTCCCGGTCGCCATGCCGGTGAGCGTGGTGAGCAGGAGGCCGATCTGTTCGGGCGTGCCGGCTTCTCCGAGGCGGCGGGCGATCGAGGGGGCATACCGGGGGAGGACACTCGTTTTCATGAGGGTCAGTCCCCGAGCGGGATCGGCCAGCACACGGTCACGGAGTCCGAACCAAACGAGGTAAGGAAGGTTCTGATCCTCGGCATCTCCGGCATGGAGTGACAACGCTTCCGCGACCGGCCAGGCGGTTTCGTCAGGCAACTGCTGGGTGGCGCTGGCGAGATAGGCGCGGACTTTCGGGGAGGGATCACTCTTGGCCATTTCGGCCCACCATCCCGCTTTGCCTTCCGCCGCCGTGGCGGGGGCGCCAAGACCATCCAGAGCCAACCGCACCGCCCAGGCGCGCAGGCTGTCGTCCTTGGACTCCCGCAGGGTGGCCAGAGCGGCGGGTTGGAGCAGGCCGGTGGCGCTCAGGGTGAGCAGGGCCCGGATCCGGAACGCGAGCGAGGGATGGGTGTCGAGGATTTTCGTCAGCATTTCCCCGGTCCGGGCGCTGTCGGCTGCGGAGGGGTGCTGGCCTTCCCCGGTGAAGCGAAACTGCAGGACATGGCGGGCCATGCGAGCCTTCCACTCGTTGGCATCCAGTTGCAGATTGACCAGGTCGTCGAGTGGGGCCTTGCCCAGGTCGAAGTCCGGAGACTGCTTGCCGGACTCCCCATAAATAAGCTTGTAAATCCGGCCCGAGGAACGGTGC
>JADZAX010000288.1 GCA_020852405.1 Verrucomicrobiales bacterium | reverse complement strand
TAGAGTCCCATTCCATTGCTGCAGACCGCGACCGCCTCGTAAACCCCGTCATCCCCTTGGGAAAAACCGTTGTTGTTTCCAAACGGACCACCCGTCCAAGCGTTCGCGGGAACACTCGGCATCAATACCAACGCGATGAAAACTCCAAATCCTTTTTTCATGAACACAAACCTTTTGATTTCCACTAGCCTGCCATTTGAGCCAAGTTTGGACCTGCTTGCAAGCCAAAAATGAAAGAAAATTCCATTTTTCATCCCCCTCACCCCAAGGCCTCCTCGGGAATCCGGGACTTCCACCATCCCCAGCGCCCGCTGACCATGGGGATCCTCAACATCAACGATGATTCCTTCTGTCAGGATGGTACAGTGGACCCTGCCAAAGCGATGGCCAAGGCTCTCGCCCTGGTAGAAGATGGGGCCGATATCATCGACGTCGGCGCCGAAAGCGCGCGGACAAACCGCCGTGCCATTTCTGTGTCTGAAGAAGTGGACCGATTCGGTCCTTTTCTGGCGGAATTCCATCAGCAGGTCCGGAACCGTTTTTCAACAGCCCCCATGAAAGGACAATGCTGGCCTCCCGCAGTGTCCCTCAATACCTGGCGCACCGAGGTGGTGCGATCCATTCTCCCGCTCGGCGGAGATCTGCTGAACGATATCGGAGGATTGCCGGATGATTCCAATGCGGCGCTGTGCGCCCGGCACGGCGTTTCCCTGCTCATCATGCACACCCAGGGAACCCCCAAGGTTCCCCACACCCATGTGACCTATCAGGATGTGGTTGCCGAGGTGGCGTCCTTCTTTGAGGAGAAAATTCAACTGGCAGTGCGGTCCGGGATGCCGCAGGCCCACATCGTGTTGGATCCCGGGATTGATTTTGCCAAGCAAAAAGACGACAACCTTCGACTCTACCGTGACTTGAAGCATTTGGTGGACCGGTTCCCGCAACCGATGCTGCTCCCCGTATCGCGGAAAACCGTCATCGGTGAAGTCCTCGGGATCTCGGACCCCAACTTGAGGGATGCCGGCACCGTGGCCTGTATTGCCCGGGGTCTGGCCGCCGGGGCATCCATCTTCCGCGTCCACAACGTCAAAGCGACCGTGGAAGTGCTGCGAGTGCTTCAGGAATTGGGAGGTTCCCCGGAGGCCAGGGTGATGATTTCTGCCAACGAAACCTCCGCAAAGGAGCCCAGGCGCAGGACAGATCCTGAAAACACCAAATGACCCGTCACCCGGTTGGGCACGACGACGCAGGGAATTCCGGCGGCCAGGGACGCTTTGAGACCGTTCAGCGAATCTTCGAATACGAGAGCCCGGGAGGGAGCGACGCCGAGGCCCTCGACCGCCGCGGAAAACAAATCCGGAGCCGGCTTGGGCTCGACCACATCATCACGACATTTGGTGAATTCAAAATAGTGACGAAGTCCCAACCGCTCCAGATGGGGCTCCACCCAGCTCCTTGGGGAACTTGAGGCCACCACGCAGGGAAGCCCGGCCTTTCGCGCTTCGGCGAGCCTTTCGGCAACGCCGGGCATGGGAGGCAGGTGATTCACAATCTCCCGGACTCGGGCTTCACGCTTTTCGTCCCAGAAATCCCAGTCAATGTCCCCGCCATGGGCCTCTTCAAGGTGTGACACCGGATCAAACCGTCCAAAATCGCTTCCCACGCATTCGCAATACACATCTAACGCAAGGTGACGGCCATGGGCCTCGTAACACTCCTGCCAAGCTTGGTAGATCGGGTATTCCGTGTCGAGAATCAGCCCGTCAAAATCGAAAACCAGGGCTTCCACCACGCCGGTGTTGTCTATGCGGGAAAGGCTCACAAATTGTGGGCGGATTTGTAATCGAGCGCGGCTTGGACGAATCCTTTGAACAACGGATGCGGGCCATTCGGCTTCGATTGGAACTCCGGATGAAACTGGACTGCCACGAAAAACGGGTGCCCGGGAATCTCCACAATCTCGGCAAGGTCACCATCCGGGGAAGTTCCCGAAAGCCGCAAGCCCGCTTTTTCAAACTGCTCCCGATAGGATTGGTTGAATTCATAACGGTGCCGGTGCCGCTCGGAAACAGTGTCGGTCCCATATAGTTCGCGGGCTTTGGAGCCTTCCTGGAGGACGGTACGCCAAGTGCCGAGACGCATTGATCCCCCCTTTTCTTGGATATGCTGCTGTTCCTCGAGCAAGCAAATCACAGGGTGCGGAGTGTCTTTGGTGAATTCCGTGCTGTCCGCGCCCGTCAGTCCACAAACGTCGCGGGCATACTCAATCACCGCGATCTGCATCCCGAGGCAAAGACCGAAATAAGGAATGCCGTTTTCCCGCGCATAACGGGCCGCACCCACTTTTCCTTCGATGCCGCGCTCTCCGAACCCGCCTGGAATCAGAATCCCTTGGCAGCCTGCGAGCAACTTCTCGGCCCCTTCTTCATCCAGTTCCTGAGCGTCCACCTTTTGAACAACCACTCGGGTGTCATTCGCCGCTCCGGCATGGGTCAAGGCTTCGTAAATGCTTTTGTAGGCGTCCTGCAATTCAATGTATTTGCCCACCACGGCAATTTTGACCTTCTGGGCGGGATGGACCACGCGGGCGACAAACTGACGCCATGAGGAAAGATCCGGATCCGGCACCTTCAGTCCCAAACAGCGGCACACAATGTCGTCAAATTTTTCCTCGTGGAGCCGCAGCGGAGCTTCGTAAATGGAGTCGGCGACGTCCAGGAAAGGAATCACCGCATCTTTCGGGACGTTGCAGAACATCGCCAACTTGTTCCGCACATCATCTTCCACCGGATGCTCCGAACGACACAGCAGCACCTGGGGCTGGATGCCGATTTCCCGCAATTTGGCCACACTTTGCTGGGTCGGTTTGGTTTTCAATTCGCCGGCGGCTTTGATGAAAGGGAGCAGCGTCACGTGGACGAAGGCCACATTCTCCTGACCGACTTCATCCTTGAATTGGCGAAGCGCTTCGAGGAACGGAAGTCCTTCGATGTCGCCCGTGGTGCCTCCGATTTCCGTGATGATGACATCGGCCCCCATGGATTCAGCCACCGCCCGCATCCGGTTTTTGATCTCGTCGGTGACGTGGGGAATGACCTGAACGGTGGAACCGAGATATTCGCCTTTCCGTTCCCGACGGATCACCGTTTCATAGACCTGACCACTGGTCAGATTGTTGAGGCGGGAGAGATTGCAACTGGTGAACCTCTCGTAATGCCCGAGGTCCAAATCGGTCTCGGCTCCATCATCCAACACGTAGACTTCCCCGTGCTGGTAGGGACTCATGGTCCCAGGATCGACATTCAAATAAGGATCGAACTTTTGGAGCACGACCTTGAGACCGCGGCGCTCAAGGAGCGTGCCAAGTGAAGCGGCG
>JADZAX010000287.1 GCA_020852405.1 Verrucomicrobiales bacterium | reverse complement strand
GGAACCTTGGAACAAGGGGTTCAAATAGTGGTTGAAACCCACCGGAGCGCACGTAAGACTCCCCTCCCGGCACACCTCAAAAGACAGGAACTTCCCCGTCCTTCTTTCCTGCCATCCCTTCGACACCATGGACCTTTTACCCCAACTGCAGATTATATTCCGCGATGTGTTCGACGATGACGACATCACGATCAGCCGGGAAACCACCGCCAAGGATGTCGAGGGATGGGACTCAGTGCAGCATGTGAATCTCATGCTCCAGATTGAGACGGAATTCAATGTGCGTTTTTCAACAGCGGAGATGGCTTACCTGAAAAACGTTGGTGACTTGGTGGACCTCCTCGCCAAAAAGAAGGGTTAGTATTTTCTGCCTTCCTTTGAAGCGATGAGTTTCGCAGACGACTACCGCTCCCTGCGGGACGCCGACCAAACGGACAAGGCTCTGGCTTTGGCGCGCGAGGCTCTCCCCGGGCTGGATGGCACCGCAGCCGCCCGAGCAGGGAAATGGATCCTCCGGGATCTGGCGAAGGCAAATCCTACACAGATACCGATCCGAGCCCTCCTGCTGGGCCAGTGCACCACCCAGTATCTGCCCCCACTGCTCGCCGCCTGGGCGTGGCACGAGGGGTTGATTCTCGACATTGTCGATGCCGAGTATGACCAGATCATGCAAACTCTGCTGGCTCAATCGGAAGCGCCGGATCTGGTCGTGCTGCTCCCTTGGAACCAGCGTCTCCTCGCCCCCGGGGATCGCAGCCCTCGAGCCAGACTTGCCGATGAATTGGAGTTTTGGCGGCTCTGTTGGAACCAGATCGCCCGGCTGCAATGCAAGGCGATCCAGATCGGGTATGATTGGACCGGCCCCGGAGGAACCGGCTATTCTCTCTCGAACCGGGAGGGCGGCGACATTTCC
This sequence comes from Verrucomicrobiales bacterium, assembly GCA_020852405.1. Taxonomy (GTDB): domain Bacteria; phylum Verrucomicrobiota; class Verrucomicrobiia; order Verrucomicrobiales; family DEV007; genus JACKQE01. The sequence goes on along the minus strand of JADZAX010000287.1, from coordinate 3,696 downwards.
CTGATCCGGGAGATGAATCGCCAGCTGCTGTCGGCAGTGCCCCCGGGGACCTATTTCGTGGATGTGGAGAGCGCCAGCGCCACCCTCGGCACGCATGCTTTTTACGATTCCCGCAACCACCTCCTGTTGCGCCAACCATTCTCCCCTGACGGACTCTCCCTTCTCGCCCGGCACCTCGCTGCGGGCATCCGAGCGTTGACGGCGGGACGTCGCAAGGTACTGGCCTTGGACCTCGACAACACCCTCTGGGGAGGCGTGATCGGAGAGGCAGGCCCCCAAGGCATCGCGGTGGGAGGCAACGGATTGGGGGAAGCGTTCCAGCTTTTCCAGATCCAGGTAAAACGCCTCCGCGAGACTGGCATCCTGCTCGTGGCCCTTTCCAAGAACAATGAGGAAGATGCCAAGGCCGCCTTCCTCGAAAACGACCGGATGGTCCTGAAACTGGAGGATTTCGCCGCGTTCCGGGCTTCTTGGAATGGGAAGCCTGGTGAGTTGCGATCCGTGGCCAAAGAACTCAACCTCGGCACCGACAGCTTTGTTTTCTTCGACGACAATCCGGCGGAACGGGCCCACATGAGGGCGGAGTTGCCCGAGGTCCTGACCATCGAAGCACCGGAGGATCCGGCCGATTTCGTTGCCGCCCTGGTGGAGGCGCTTCCATTTGAAACGGTGGGGCTCACCGCAGCGGATGCGGAGAGGTCGCGGTATTACGCCGAGGAGCAAACCCGGAGGGAGGCTCTCAGCAGCTCGGCGTCCCCCGAGGATTACCTGCGCTCTCTGGGCATGACCGCCCGTTGTCATGCCTTGGACTCCTCCAATCTTGACCGAGTCACGGACCTCGTGACCAAGACCAATCAGTTCAATCTGACCACCAAAAGGCATTCCCGGGCAGAAATCGAAGCCTTCGCAGGGACGCCGGGCAGTGTGTGTTTCACGGTGGAGCTGGCCGACAAATTTGGCGACTATGGATTGATCGCGGTGATCCTTGCCCTGCCGGAAGCAGAGGCCTTGCGGATTGATACCTGGCTCATGAGTTGCCGGGCGATGGGCCGGAACGTGGAGCATTTTACCCTCAATGAGATTGCTCGGGCCGGGCGAGCGGCCGGCTACCAGCGGCTTCTCGCAGAGTATTTTCCGACCGCCAAGAACACCCCGGTGGCAGGCCTGCTGACCGGTTTTGGATTCACCGGCGACTCCCCAGCAGAACTTGATCTCACGTCCTTCACCCCCCTGCCCCACCATCTGAAAGGACCCGCCGTTCCTCCCCAGGCATAGTGCCATGCTGTTCAACTCCATCGAGTTTGTTTATTTCCTGATCGGGGTGGTCGTGCTCTATTGGGCGGTTCCGTTCCGGGAGCAGAATGGGCTGCTTCTGATTGGCAGTTACTTTTTCTATGGATGGTGGGGTTTCTTCACCCCCGAACTGACCGGCTTCGGCCGGGCCCTCCCGCTGCTGCTGCTCTGGGGATCCAGCCTGGCGACCTACTTCTCGGGGAAATACCTCCATCCCCTGCCGGAAGGATCTCGCCGCCGACGGATCATCTTTTGGCTCGGCGTCGGGGTAAATGTGGCCATGCTCGGCTACTTCAAATACCGCGGCTTTTTTATCGAGAATGTTCAGGCTGCAGCCGAATTTCTGGGTTTGCCTTTCAGCACCACGGAATACCAATTCCTCCTCCCGGCAGGCATCAGTTTCTACACGTTTCAGGGCCTGGCGTATCTCATCGACGTTTACGGAGGATTCCAAAAACCGGCCCGCCGTCTCTACGACTATGCGCTCTTCCACGCCTATTTTCCCCAGCTCGTGGCCGGGCCGATCGAACGGACCAACAACCTGCTCCCGCAACTCACGGCCCCCCGATCCTTGACGCCGGAACGCCTCTGGAGCGGACTGCAATTGCTCATCATCGGGTATGTCAAAAAGGTCGCCATTGCCGATGCGATCGCTCCGATGACGGACCGGGCCTTCGACCCAGCCGGGGGGCAGAGCGGCTTCGGCCTCCTCATCGGCCTCTATCTTTTCGCACTCCAGATTTATGGCGACTTCTCCGGATACACTGACATTGCCCGCGGGGCGAGCCGATTGCTGGGCATCGAACTGATGATCAACTTCAGGCAGCCCTATTTCTCCAAAAACATCACGGAGTTCTGGGAGCGCTGGCACATTTCCCTCTCCAGCTGGTTGCGGGATTATCTGTTCATTCCGCTTTGTCGTCGATTCCGTGGCAAGCGGTTGATTTATCTCAATCTGTTTCTGACGATGGTGATTTCGGGCATTTGGCACGGAGCCTCTTGGAACTTCGTGCTCTGGGGCGTGGCCTTGGGGGTGTTCCTTCTCATCCACAAATGGTGGACCACTTCCAAAACCGGGAAGCGCATCCACAAAATGATGCCCCCCCTCCCATGGATCTCCTTTCCTTTGGGGATCTTTCTCACGTTCAATGCCGTGTGTTTCACCCTGATTTTTGTGAAAACCAGGACCCTGCCCCATGCCTGGTCTTTCATCAAAGGTATCGCCGCTGGGGGGACCACGCCTCCGGACCTGATCCCATTGATCTACTTCGTGTGCTATGGCACACTTGTGGCCCTCATTGACTATCCCTGCTGGCGGACAGACCGCGAACTGCCGGTGCCGGAAAGCGCGCCTTCCTGGAAGCGGGGCGTAGTTTTCGGATCTCTCCTGCTCCTGCTGACGTTCCTGGGCGAAATGAAGGGGGTCTCTTTCGTTTATTTCCAATTTTGAGCCGCTTTGCCCATGTCACCCGATCCTGAAACACCCGGTCCAGCTCCTGCCACTAGGTCAGTTGTCGGCTGGTACCGATGGTTTGGCACCGCAGGGTTCATTGCCGTCGGCATCCTTTTACTGGGACGTCTCGCTCTGGAGCCACTGCGATCCTTGCCACATTATGATGAAAAATCAATGGAGGCCTTCGGCGCGGTTGAGACCTTCCTGATTCGTCGTCAAACGCAACGCCCCAGCATCGCTTTTTTTGGCAGCAGCCAAACCATTTGGGGAATCGCCACCGAGGAATGTGCCAAGACCGTGGGGATTGCCCCTGAGAAGTGTCAAAAGTTCGGCATCGTCGGAGGAACCCCGTTCGATCAATGGTCGCTGGTCCGGAGAAATCCCGATTTTTTCAGCCAACTCACGCTCGCCGTGGTCGAGGCCAACCCTTTCGTGCTCAGAGACACCATCGAGCATGATTCCCGGGTCAGCCTCTCCCTGTCCCAGCATGCGCTGTTCAGTGAGCGATTGGAAATCGGCGACCGGACAGAAAGGCGCAAACAGCTCGCAGAGTATCTGGTACCGCTTCAGTCGATCCGACGACCGTTGCTCAGTGTCATTCTGTCGGTGAAAGATCCCGCCCCCGGGTGGCCTGTCTATCCCTCCGCGGACAAGCGCACTTATCCATTGAGTGATTGGCACACCAATGGATTGTCGCAGATCCATGACAAAGCCCGCCACCTCATCACGCCTAGGGAGGCCGCCAAAAAAATGGTCGGAAAGTGGAAGCTCAGCCCCCTCAATGACGCCTCCATGAGACATCTTCTGACTTGGTTTTCTGAACGGTCGATCCCCGTGGTGATTCACGAATTGCCGATCCATTCAGAAGTGGCGACCGCCATGCAAAAGGATCCGGATTTCTCCAACGGTTACCGTCGGTTTCTCGATTACCTCAAGGAGCTGAAGCCAGC
>JADZAX010000286.1 GCA_020852405.1 Verrucomicrobiales bacterium | reverse complement strand
GAAGCCGGACGTTTCGACCCCACCTCGAAATCATAGTATCCCCAGCCTCCGTTGACGCTTTCATAGCGGCCTAACAAATCGATCTGGGTCAGGGCGACACGACGGATCTCACGCTGTCTCTCAGTGTCCCCTTTTTGTCCGGCCTCCGCATGCATTTTAACCAGGGACTGCAGCCCGTAGGCATGCGTCCAGACATTGTAAATCGCGTCCGCGCTCCCGCGGCGGACTTTGGGCAGTTCTTCCAACAGAAACGCTTCGCCCAATTCCAGTGCGGGAGCCACGCCCGGCCGGATCTGTTCCTGGGGCAGTTCCAGCAATGCGGAGACACAGAGGGCGGTCACCGCGGTGCGGAAGGCATGGTGGGCTCCGGGCACCGGAGCATAAATGTTCAGTCCTTTGGTTCTCGTCGCCGCGCCCCAGGATCCATCCCGGTGCTGGCTGCCGAGCAAAAAAGCCACTCCCCGATCCATCGCGGAACGGATGTCAATGGGATTCACCGCTGAGGGAGCGGGAGATGTCGGCACAGGACCGTCCGGCGCCGCCAGACTCGCCCCGCAGGTCATCAGCAGGCCGAGTATCAATCCACCGCCCGCCACTCGGTACGTTCGTCTCATGGTTGCAGGATCTCGTCGCCCTCCTTCAGACCGGAGACGATCTCCACCACTTTGTCACCGAAGACTCCGGTTTTGACCTCGCGCTTTTCTCCATTCCCCAACAGCACGTAACGGGTGCCATTGTCGGCCCGTCGAAGGGCTTCACGGGGCACCGTAAGGGCTTTCTCGGAGCGGAATGCCTCATAGCCAAGCTTGCAGGTCATCCCGGGATAAAGCCCCTCGGCGTCGGTTTTCTCGATCGAGAAAAAGGCGTCGAACGTGTTGTTGCCATACGGCACGGGACCGATCTGTTTCAGTTTCGCCGTCATCATGGCCTCCGGCATGGCTTTGATCTCACCGGTCAGGATGACGTCGCGGCGCAGGCGGTTCCGTTCCGTCTCCCCAATGCTGGCCTGGAGTCCCAGTTTCGAGGGATTGACCACGGTCATGAAAACTTCCCGAGCGAGCAACTTGCCCCCCGGCACCAGTTTTTTCTCCAAGAGGGCGGCCCCGGCCCAACTGCCCCTTACCGCGGCGCCATAATACACCACGCCGTCGTGCGGGGCTCTCACTTCCAACTGCTTCCGGTCCGCTTCCAAATCCGCGATCTTTTTCCCGGCGAGCTCGAACTGCTTGTTCAGTTCCGCCAGTTCGCGTTCCTTCTTTTTCAGGGTGTCCGGCAGAACCGCCTCCGACTTGCGCCAGGCAATCTCCTCGCGTTCCGCCGCGTCGCGGTAGGCCGTGTGCTCCCGGGGAATGCTGGTGTTCAACTGGCGCTCGGCATTCAATCGTCCCACTTCGAGCCGCCATTTGGCCCGCTCCACATCGGCCCGGGCCCGCTTCAACACGATCTCTTCGGTTTCCTCCGTGAGATCGTCGGCCTTGTACATTTTCTCCAACTGATTCAATTCCTCCTGGGCATAGCTCAGGTAATCTTCGTAATTTTTCACTGACTCAGCCACATCCTTTTCGTCGCTGGGTTTCCCTTTGTCCTCATACCAGGCCAGATCCTGCTCGGCCTGCATTTTGCTCCGCCGGGCCGCGGCCAGGGCCATAGGGGTGCTTTTCGAAAGGGCGGTGAATTCCTGCCCGGCCATCTGAAGATCCAACTCCGCCGAGGGACGGGCCCGCTTCAGCGCGTCGATGGTTTCATCCAGTTTGACAAGATCCAGAGTCACCAACAGGTCCCCCTTCTTGACTACTGAACCATGGGGCATCGCTTCGAGGACGGTCAGATCGGCCCACTCATTCGGAGCCACGCTGATCTCCGTTTTTTCCTCTGCCACTAAAACCGCGTCAAGACTGATCCGGACCTCCATGGGCCCCGCTTTCACTTTGAGGGGGCCCGGCTTGCCGTCCCCGTCCTTGGAGGCGGCCTTCGCTTCGTTCTTGGTTTCAGGAGGGGCAGTTACCGGCGATTTCGCAGGAGTGGCCTTGGCCTGGCCAGGAGCCGCCGCGGGGGTCGGCACCGCCGGTTTGTCGGCCGGCTTGTCGTTTGATTTGGCAGGTGGCGGAGTCTCCGCCGTCGCCGCAACACTGAGCACGAGCAGGCAACCTCCGAACAAACTCAAGCAGACAGGATGTTTAAGCTTCATTAATTATAACCGGTAATTGTGTAGAATTTGAATATTACACTGATTATGATGACGTGGCGACATGAAAAATGGACGCATCAACGTCAGGCCGGCGGGAGGCCGATGCCGACACAACCCCAACCAAGAAGCTGATGGAGCCCCAGATCGCGGAGCGCACGTGGATGCCGTCAGACCAAGCCTTGGGCAAGCATCGCATCCGCCACCCGGACGAAACCGGCAAGGTTCGCGCCCCGTTGGTAGTTGATCATCCCGGAAGGATCCTGGCCGTAGGCGACACACTTCTTGTGGATCTCGTGCATGATCGTCCGCAGCCGACTGTCGACTTCCTCCCGTGACCAGCTCAGTCTCAGTGAATTCTGACTTTGTTCCAACCCTGATACGGACACCCCTCCGGCATTGGCGGCCTTTCCCGGGGCATAGAGCACGCCCTTGGTCCGGAACAACTCCACCGCTTCCGGGGTGCACGGCATGTTGGCTCCTTCCACGACGGCTTGGACACCGTTGCCCACGAGAGCGGCGGCATCCTCTGCGTTGAGTTCATTCTGCGTCGCACACGGAAATGCCAGATCACAAGGCACACTCCACGGCCGACTCTGCCCGCGGAACTCGACCCCGAATTTCTCGGCAAACTCCCCCAGCCTTCCGCGCCGCTTTTCCTTGAGATCTTTCAAATGGTCGAACATCTCCCACGTGAATCCCTGCGGCACGTAAATGGTCCCGTCGGAGTCGGAAACGGTGACCACCCGGGCCTCGCTCTGGAGCAACTTTTCCACACAATAGAGAGCCACATTTCCCGATCCCGACACCGTGCAGGTTTTGCCCGCAAGAGAATCGCCCCGCAAGGTCAGCATGTCCTCTGCGAAATAGACGGCGCCATAACCGGTCGCCTCTTTCCGGATCAGGCTGCCGCCGAAAGAAAGATCTTTGCCGGTGAGCACTCCGACGAAGCGGTTCTCCAAACGCCGCCATTGCCCGAAGAGATAACTGATCTCCCGGGAGCCAACTCCCATGTCCCCCGCCGGCACATCGGTGTCTTCGCCAATGTAGGGAGCCAGCTGGGTCATGAACGCCTGGCAGAAGCGCATCACCTCACGATCAGAACGGCCATGGGGATCGAAGTTGGATCCCCCTTTGGCCCCGCCCATCGGCAGCCCCGTCAGACTGTTTTTGAAAATCTGCTCAAAGGCGAGGAACTTCAGGATGCTCTGGTTCACCGAGCGGTGGAAACGCAGTCCTCCTTTGTAAGGCCCGATGGTATTGCTGAACTGCACCCGCCATCCCCGGTGGGCATGCACTCTCCCCCGGTCATCCTCCCAGGTGACGCGGAAAATCACCACCCGATCCGGCTCGGTCATCCGCTCCAGGATGGCCTGCTCGGAATAACGGAGGTTCTCCCGGACGAAAGGAAAGACATCGTGCATGACCTCCCGCACCGCCTGGTGGAACTCCGCCTGAGCGGGGTTCCGACGGGCCAGCCCCCTGACAAAACGGTCGAGATCGAGATGATGGGGGCGGCTCATGCGGGAAAATCGAACGGCTTACTTCGCTGAGAAAGTGTAGACCGTGGTGGTCTCGTAGGTCTGTCCCGGACGCAACACCGGAGAGGGAAAGGAGGGCCGGTTGGGGGAGTCCGGAAACGTCTGCGTTTCCAGACACAGGGCGGAGCGGTGCGCATACGGTTTCCCTCCCTTGCCGGTGCGGCCGTCGAGGAAATTCCCCGTGTAGAACTGGATGGACGGCTCGGTGCTG
>JADZAX010000285.1 GCA_020852405.1 Verrucomicrobiales bacterium | reverse complement strand
GAGATTTCTTCCCTTCAGCGGGCCACGCGCCCTCGGTGATCAAATCTTCGATCCCGAGGCATTCACGGCCGCGCCAGATGCGGGTGGCGGCCTCAAAGGTCATCGTTTCCTCGGTCGCCTTGCCGTCTCCGCCCTCCTTCGGTTCCCGGCTGGCGACGATCATGCCCTCATGGTTCTTCAGATCCACTTCCTTGAGCTTCCAGATCATTCCCTCGCGCTGGCAGTGGCTGGGCTCGTCTTCGAGAAGGAGGACATGGTTCTCGGCGGGAGCGATGCCTGAACCACGATTGTGGTTGGCGTCCATCTTCCTGTTGTCCACCGGCAACACCGGCACGGCGGAGATTTTCGGGTCGGGCGGGAGAAAGGCCCGGACGTACAGCACCGTACCGAGGGGGATGTCCCGGAGATCCGCCGGCGCGCCGTGATAACGGACGATGCCGTAGGGGAGCATGGCGAAGGGGTGTGGATCGTTGCGGAAAAACATGCCCGATCCCTGCACGCGAATGCTGCCGCGACGGTTCGCATGATCCACGAAGACGAGTTCGCCCCGGTAGGAGTACGCTTTTTCCAAGGGGGGGAATTTCCCTGCCTCGGGCCGAAAAACCTCCTCCTCGGCGTGTGCCGCGCACCAACCAAAAACCAGGAACCAAGAGCCAAGAACCAAGAACTGTTTCATAGTGCGATCACCTTGTTGCTGTCGCCAAACTGCTCGGTCTCCACACCCATGCGCTGGGCCATGAGGAGCAGGAGATTGCTCATGTGGGCGTCTGTGTTCGCAGGGCGGCTGCAGAGCTGGTAGTGCGCCGTGGTGAGCGCTCCGTCCGCGCCAAGCGCGTAGCCTTGGAATCCCGCGGCCGTCGTGTTGAAGTCGAGATGACTCCCGTGCTTCAGGCCGAGGTCCGAGCCGCCGGCGAGCACCAGCGGGAGGTTGGCGTTGCCGTGACTGTGGCCATAGCACATGCCGCTGCCGAAGAGGGCCATCGTGGAGCCGAGGAGCGGTTTGCCGCCGAGGTCCTTCGTCTCCGCAAGGCGGGTGAGGAAGTAGCTGAACTGCTCGATGGCGAAGGTGTCGTAGTTGGTGAGCTTCTCCATGTAGCCGGCATCGCCGCCGTGGTGGCTGAGCTGATGGCGCGACTCGGTGATGCCGATTTCAGGAATGGAGATGGCATCTCCCTCGCCTCCCAGGCTGAAGGTGGCCACGCGGGTCACGTCCGTCTGGAAGGCGAGCACCATGAGGTCATAAACGGTGCGGAAATAGTCGCCCGCCATGGTGGCGGCGATGTCGCGATTGGTGCGCTTGCGATCCGCGTCGGAGATGGTCGGCAACGGCGTGTCGAGCCACGCATCGGCCCGTTGCGTGCGGATCTCCGCCTCACGGACGGAGGTGAGGTATTGCTCCATGCGTCCTCGGTCCTCCGATCCCATTTTTTTCTCGAGTTGGCGCACTTCCGCGAGGTTGGCATCCAGCACACTCCCTTTGCGGCGCAAGGCCCTCCTTTGGGCGGTCTTTCCGCCTTTCGGTTCCTCAAAGAGGGATGCGAAAATCTCACTGCAACGACGCATCGCGGGCAGCCGCACGCCGTCCGCGGTCCAGGCAAGGGAATCCTGCGTGATGGCCACTTCCATCGAAGGGTAGCGGGTGTGCTGCGCGGTGATCTCGGCCATCCTCTGATCCACGGAGATGGTGTTGTGGTCCGAAGGGCCGAGTTTCCCGCCGGTGAGCCAGACAGAGATGCAGTTGTGATGGTGGCTGAGGGCTCCCGGGTGATGCAGCCCGCTGATGGGCGTGATGACTTCGCGGTGCTTCTCGAGGGGCTTCAGCGACCTGGAAAACTGGTAATCCTTGCCCGGCGTGGTGATCTGGTAGTTCAGCGAATGAACGCCGTTGGCGAGATAAATGAAGGCGCTGCGCCGTGGCGTTTCAGTGGTTTTTTCAGCCGCCCGCAGCGGGACCATGCACTCGAGCATGGGCAGCGAGATGAAACTGCCGAGGGCTTTGAGGGCGTGACGGCGGTCGATCAGCCAGGATTGGGATAGATAGTTCATAACTGTTCTTGGTTCCTTGTTCTTGGTTTGTAAGTGGTTCAGTAGGCGGTGGAGTAATGGACGTTGTGTTCGCTAGGCCAGCCCTTCCAGTGCGCCGGTTGCGGTGCTGAATCGCTCAGTTTCGATCCCGACTTTCTGCAGCATGGAGGTGTAGAGATTGCATAGCGGCTGCTGGTCCTGGCCCATGAGGGGGATCTTTTTCTCTGAGTTGACCTTTTTCCCGTCTGCGGCCGCCGCGAGTTCCTGCTTCACATCGTCCAAATAGAGCCGGTTGAAGGCGAGGTGCTGCCCGTGGTGGAATCCTCCACCCGCGAGGATGACGGGGAGGTTGGAAGTCCAGTGGGTGTTGCCGTCGCGCAGGTTGCTGGTCATCATGACCATGGTGGAATCGAGCAGGGTGGTGCCCCCTTCCGTGGCATTCTTCAGTTTGCCTAGCAGGCCGGCGAAGGCTTGGATCAGTTCCACCTCGACTTGGCGACAGGCGGCGAGTTTTTTCGGTTCCTTGCCGTGGTGTGACAGGTCGTGGTGCATCCCGCAGGTCATGAGGCTCACCGACCGAGTCGAGTCGGTGACCAAGGCGAGGTGGATCATGTCGATCATGAGCTGGAATTTCGCCTTCTGCTGCTTGTTGTCGCCGATGTCCTTCGGCTCGCTACCGATGACATGGGGCTTGGGGCGGCTCACCCACTCGCGGGCCATCTGGAGCTGGCGTTCCACATCGCGCACGGATTCGAAGTATTCCTCGACGCGTTGGCGGTCGGCG